>JBFRWQ010000048.1:0-5837 GCA_051439665.1 Microcystaceae cyanobacterium
ACATTATCTTGGGCAAAGGCAACGCCGACTTCTACCATATCTAAGGAATTATGCACCACAATAACTGCATCTCGCTTGGCATGGGGCTCAATATCACGCCATTGGGTGTCTGCTAAATCTTGGGAGAGTCGGTCTTTGATATCTTGCATTTTTGGCTACATTGAATAATTTCTTAGGGATTATAACATCCCTTAGCTAAGTCGTTAATTGGAGTGTGACGAATTGAGCGAAAACGCTTTGCCAGCTTACTAAAATCTTTTTTAGAATGAGAGGTTAAAGAGATTTCAATAATTGGCAAATCATTCGACATCAATACCCTCCCACATTTGGCTGAGGGGAATAGTTTGATTGCTAAAGGCTTGTTTAAGTCCTTCCCTAATACCTTCTATGGCTTCTTCATCGGGAGTCTCATAATCATCCAGTTCGTTATCAGTTTGAGGATTCATCACAATGACAACTTGATAAGTACCTTCTGCAATATTATCAGGTAGCTCAATATTTAGAACATGATCTCGGCTAATGTTTACTTGAGTTTCAATAGTGTGCATGGCTTTACCTCTGGAATCTAGAGTCAACATTTTATAGTTTTATTCCTTGCCATGAAGTTAATCATATCAAGACTTTATTATTGCATAATTTTTTCCTTTCATCCGAAATGATCGTGACCGATTCATCTTCTGGCAAAATTTTGTACCAAAACAAATTTATCACTAATCATGAAATTCATCAGTCTAATGTCAGCAAAATAGCCAAAGGAGGAAAAACCAGATGGAAAGTAGAAAAGAGGGATGTTAGTGGGTTTATTCCTTGTCTTTTTAGCTGGTTTTGCCCAAATATTTGGTATTCTTGGTAATCATTAATGCTCAAAAGTCCTTTACGCAGCCATTGCTCCTGAAGTTTTAGCCAAAACATCCTGATAATAACAGCGTAACTGTTGTGTGGCTGCACTCCAACCCCATTTTTCCGCTTCCAAACGAGCATTTTGCCGTAATTGTTCCCGTTCCTCTGTTGCTGCTAACAAGCGCTGAGTCGCCCTTACCGCCCCCTGGGGATCTTGGGGATCAAATAAATAACCATTAACGCCATCGGTCACAATATCAAGGATACCTCCCGATGCTGCCGCTACAACGGGACAACCGGCCGCCATCGCTTCTAATAAGACTAACCCTAATGTTTCCGTCCGAGAAGGGAAAATAAAGGCATCCGCCGAAGCAAAAGCAGAGGCTAACTCTAAACCTTGTAAATAACCGACAAAATGAGTGGCTGTTCCTGCAAAATGGGCTTCTAATGTCTCCCGATGGGGACCATCCCCAACAATCGCTAAACGAGCGCTGGGAATTGATTCTAAAACAGGCTTGATCTCATCAATTTGTTTCTCTGCTGAAACCCGTCCTACATATAATAGTAAAGGATCTTCGGAATGCCCTTGAGATAAACGAGAGCGCATAGTTTGACTCGCTAAATGGGGCTGAAACATCTCCGTATCCACACCCCTTTGCCATAAATCAACTCGTTCAATCCCATGACTTACTAATTCTTGTACCATTGCATTAGAGGTACATAGATTTAATTCTGCTTGGTTATGGCCTAATTTCAACAATTCCCACAATAATCCTTCCAATGAGCCTAAGCCATAATGATGTAAATATTGAGGTAAATGGGTATGATATGAAGCAACGAGGGGAATCTTCATATTTTTAGCGTAGTAAATGCCCCCTACCCCTAAAACCGCAGGATTGACCACATGAATTAAATCAGGCCGAAATCGCTCTAGCGCTTTTCCAATTGTCGGGCGAGGAATAGCTAATTTAAGTTCAGGATAAAGAGGTAAAGGAATACCCTTGATTCCTTTGATTTTTGCCCCTTTATACTCCCTGAGTCCACCCTCTGGTGAAAAAACAAGAACCTGATCCCCTTGGCGTTGTAGATGTTCGACCGTATGCTTTAAACGGGTCACAATCCCGTCAATTTTCGGTAAAAAGGTTTCGGTAAAAAGGGCAATTTTCATACTTGGCTATGATCAATGGTTAGCATCAAGGTTCATTGTAGAATGAATAGCCCCCTTTACCTTCTTAACCTCAGCTTAATGACTAGCCGCCACGGTTTCAGGTTGAGCTTTGTTTGACCCCTGTGTTCCCAATTGAATTAACTCTACTTTATAACCATTGGGATCTTCGACAAAAGCAATCACGGTTGAACCATGTTTCATCGGCCCAGGTTCTCTACTCACTTTACCGCCTAATTCTTTAATTTTCTCACAGGTGCCATAAATATCATCTACCCCAAGGGCAACATGACCGTAAGCATTCCCCAGGTCATAACTATCGGTTCCCCAATTGTGGGTTAACTCAATCACAGCTTCTTCCGATTCATCCCCATATCCGACGAAAGCAAGGGTAAATTCGCCCCCTGGATAGTCCTTTTGACGTAACAATTTCATCCCCAGAACATCACAGTAGAACTTTAGGGATTCCTCTAGGTTATTCACCCGTAACATTGTATGTAGAATACGCATAATTTCTTAGGCTTAAATGACGACTTAGCTATGAGATTAACACAATTTTTGGCTAAATAATTTTAGTTGCTTCTAAAGCCGTCTAAGGATACAATCTTTCTTACTAAGAAAACCTTAAATAAATATTAAATTTTGGAGCATCCTATGAATATAGAGAATGAACATCGCCTTTGGTTAGAGTTAAAATTTTTGAAAGAAAAACTAATCTTGGTCCTAACCGAATCAGATCGCCTCGTCTGGCTACAATCGAGTCTCTTACAAATTCGCCATCGCATTTTACCCTTGTTGCATCCTAAGTATTGGTTATACTAGGAAAATTTTGAAACTGATCGCAAGTAATAAAGTAACAATGAAAAACACCGAGAACTTTTGCTCCTGGATTGGCCAAGGGGAGTATTTAGGCTATTCTTATAAAATTGGTCGTTGGGGACGGGGAAAACCCGTCTATTTCTGGCAGATCGAGCGCTCTGCTCTGGTTGGGGGTGGCTATTTTGAGTTAGCCCGATGTCATCTCTCTGCTTTAGCCAAGATCCGAATTGCTGAGGAGATAAATACTGAAAAATCAGCAAATTTTAGATCTTAAACTATTTGATAATCAAATGGCGGTCTTTATCCACAGCAATCATGTCTTGGCGCTGAAATTCTCCTAATAAACGGGTTATAGTCACACGAGTGGTGCTGATAGCATTAGCTAGGTTTTGGTGAGTTAATCGCACAGGTAAACGAGTTCCTATCTCTGTCGATTCTCCCATTTCCTGCTTCAGCAAGTGCAATAGATGATGTAAGCGCTCTTCTACCCTTTTTAATCCAGCAATGGCTAGTAAAGCTTCGGTTTGTTTCATCCGTCTGGCCATTTGCATCACCATGACTTGAGTTAAGGATGGAGAATTCTCAATTTCTGTGAGAGAATACCAGCGCAGGTAAACTTCTGACAAGGCTTTAGCATGATACGCTTCAAGATGACTCAGCCATTGACCAAAAAATGTATTTTGTTGCGCCCACCCCAAAATAATTTCATCTCCTGACAGGGATATTTGACTTAATTGGACAATTCCTCGGCACACTTGCCACACACCATCATTTAATAAAGGAATCTCATCGCTTTTGTCATAGAATCGCAAGCTCCGTTCCTCAGTGTCATATTCAAGGGATAAACTAGGAAGGGCAGAATAAGTAAAAACCATAGAAAAATGTGACGAGTGAGGATAATTATCTCTAGGTTAATCGATCAAGGTAAACATAAGGTAATCATTAGTTTAAGAAAAGATCATGAAAATTAGTATTATTATTCCCACCCTTAATGAGTCCCATACCCTAGAATCTACGTTAGAAGGCGTTCTATCCGATAAAAATGGGGAAGTTTGGGTGATCGATGGGGGCAGTCAGGACAATACACTAGAAATAGCTAAAAAGTGGGGAGTTAATGCTCTTTTATCTCCGAATCGGGGTAAAGCTGCTCAAATGAATTATGGTGCAACCTTGGCCACGGGAGACATTCTCTTATTTTTACACGCTGATACCTTAGTTCCTGCTAATTATGGCCAAATGATTAGGGATAGGCTCCAAGATCCCTCTGTAATCGCTGGTTCATTTCAGTTTCGCTTTAGAGATCCCACCATTACTTTAAAATTAGTGGAAAAAACGGTTAATTGGCGATCGCATTGGTTTTCCTTACCCTATGGCGATCAGGGATTATTTTTGAAAGCGAGTACCTTTAAGACAATGGGAGGGTTTAAAGATCTACCGATTATGGAGGATTTTGAGTTAATACAACGGTTAAAACAACAAGGGAATATTGCGATTGTTCCTTCTCCCATCATTATCTCAGATCGGCGCTGGCGTAAGTTAGGAATTTTTAAAACTACTCTCATTAACCAAATAATTGTTGTGGGTTATTATCTTGGGGTTTCTCCTGAGCAGTTAGTAAAATGGTATCGCAGACAAGAAGGGGTAAAAGGAAACTAAGAATTTTCTGTAGAGAGTGTGGGCAGAGGGGGAATAATTGAAACCAGCAAACCTGATAATTGATAATTTATAACAGATAACTGGGGTATATAAACTGAATCTGGTATCAAACCTTTCTGCGGAGTTTTTTATAAATTAATTGCTCAAAACGATTATAGATCAGATTCGAGAGAAAAACAATTTAACAGAAGAATCTCATTAAATGAAGCAAGAGAAATAATTTCGTAGTGAGGGCTTTAGCCCTTATCTGTATCGCCCTAAAGAGCTTACTACAAACGACACTTAAATACTATATTATAGTGTTTTGGTGAGCAAAACCCTCCCTACAAATTGATCTCCAAAAAATCTAATACTCGATTCCATGCCCACCAGCGATCGCTATCTTCCCCTTGACCTGCTTGACTACTAAAATAACCAATATGCCCCCCATATTTAGTCAAATTAAGAGTAATCTGATCATTAGATTGACAAGCCTCCTTTAAGTCGGGAATAATTGTCTTCTCAAAGAAGGGATCATCTGCTGCATATAAGATAAGTGTGGGCTTTTCTAAATCGGGTAAAAAGGGAATAGGACAACTCGCCTCATAATAAGCTTCTACAGTGGGAAATCCAAGCTTCGGAATAATAATCTCCTGATCATAGCTAATAATACTATCAATGGCTTCCAAATTAGCTGTTTCAAACTCTTGGGGATGATGGGATTTCAAGTCTTGGGCAATTTGCTTTAATCCTTTAGCAAGCGCTTTTTCAAAATACCTAGCTAAGGGATGAGTCATTAAATGACGAACTGAGCGCTTAGAATCTAAATTAGGGCAAATGGCTGCACCTCCCCCAATATCTTCCCATCGTAAATCCATAAAGTTGTTTTTATCCTTTAATAGTTCCGTCTTTTTCATTGCCCATAGGGTTAACTGTCCCCCTAAAGAATACCCAGTAAACCAAAACGGTGCAGGAAATCCTAATTGTTTGGCCTGTGCTGCAATATGCAGAAAATCTTCTCCTTCATTGAGGCCATCAGACATCACCGCAGGAGACAAAGGACAGCTTTCTCCGTGACTGCGCCAATCAAATAAAATGACTCCGTAGCCCTGTGCAAAGGCTTTGCGCCCTAAAATCTGTAAGTACCATTGATTATCTAATCTTCCTGTAATACCATAAGTGCCAATGATCGTTCCTTTGGCCCCATCAGGACAAGCCATTAACCCATAGAGGGGAACGTTTTCCTTTCCCATAAAAGTATGAGACTGATAAGCAGGATCGAGATCAGGAGTTAACTGCTGCCAATACTTGCGTAATTGAAAAGCAGTATAGAGGGTCATCAAGTAACCATTTTTGAGGAATAGGGGCGGTTGAAATG
>JBFRWQ010000049.1:0-8219 GCA_051439665.1 Microcystaceae cyanobacterium
TTGCTAGAGAATTAATAGCAGCTAATTCTTCTGGGGTTTGGCTTTCGAGCGCTAGTTCTGCTGTCGCTTCAGATAAGGGAGTGCCTAAGATATTAGTGGCATTATTAATATCAATCTCAAAGACCAATTTATTAGCATCTTCTCCTACCGCAGAATGACGTTCAATGACAAGGAATTTACCGTCTCCTTGATACACAGCATCACCTATTTTATCAACCGATTCATCTTTATTTTCTAAAACTTGAATATATTCCCCTGTTGCTTCCCCACTGGTGGGGTCAACTTCCAAAATCCGCAGAATAGAAGAGGCTTTAGAGTTAGCATCATCACTAACGTCAGGGTTATCAATGGGACTTTGAATCCAAGCATAAAGTTTGTTGTTATCGGTATCTAAGGCCATGCCTTCAAAGCCTCGGTTGGCTCGTCTTTGGGCATAGATTTCGGGTAGAGTTTCTGTCCCATAAGTTCCTTCTGCATCCCCATTAGCTTCGGCTGTTCCTTGGGGAATAAAACGGTCAATTAAGACCCCATTAGCATCAAAATGATAAATAGCAGGACGGTATTCGTCTGATGCCCAAAATGTGCCGTCGGGCGCTCTAATAATGGATTCTAAGTCAGCACCAAAAGGGTCATTTGTCAAGACATTTCCGTTTAGGTCAATGGGAATTTCATCGGTGTAAGCGAGTCCTTGTTCGTTTGCCTGTAGGTTAGGAAGTCCTGTAATAGGAGTTGTTCCATCTTCACGGGTTAGGAGAATGGTGTTATCGAGTTCTACTGTATTTGCTTCTGGATCATAGACTAGGCGAATAATACGAGCTTGATAGTTAGGCAATGCAAAAGGTCTTTCCTTAATTCCATCCCCATCGGTGTCGGTTGGTTCGCCGTTGGGACCCCGATCAGGGACAGTATAAAAATAATATTTACCGTCTTCTGTTGTGTCGAAATAAAGACCCGAAAATCCGCCTAAGAGAATATCTTGTCCTGCGGGTGTTTGACCTAAGATTTCAGCACTATTGTCAAAGATAGCTTGGGTAAGTTGGTACAGCATAGATAAAGAAAGAAAGAATGAATGAATGAAGAATGAAAAATGAAAAATGAAGAATGAAGAATAAGAAACCAAGCGTAATAGTAGGGATTAGGTTATTCACAATTCATAATTCATAATTCATAATTCATAATTCATAATTTACTGTTTAAGCAAAGACAAAATTAGCCTCAGTTAATGTAGCGGCGTTGATGCCATTAAGGACGGCAATGTCTTGCTCAAAGGCTTCAATGACTGTACTCGTCCCGTCCTGACGTAAATTGAAGTCATCAGATCCAAAAGACAGACTGGTAGCAGCTAACCCAATCACATCCCCTTCTGAGGCATCGAAATCAGCAATAATATTCGCACCTTCTGTCAAGACATGGGCATCATCTTCAGAGATCCAGAATTGATCGGCACCCCCTCCTCCTGTAACACGGTTATTTCCTTCACTGAGTCCTAAGAAGAACAGATCATCATCTGTACCCCCATCAAGGCGATCATTATTACCAGCAAAGCAGATATCTTGTCCTGAGCCTAAACGGACGGTGTTACCACCCATTGCCCCAGTCAGATCGACATAATCATCTCCACTACCTGTTGAGAGAATTTGCCCATCACCAACAAAATTCTGATCGTCAGGGAAAAGCGCTTCAAAGAAATCATCTCCTGGTGTTCCTGAGACAAATCTGGGAGGAGGCGGTGTATCATCTGTATCATCCTCTAAGGCTAATCCAACGACAAGCGGATCATGGTCGGAGGTACGGAAAGGAATAGACCCATCAAAGAGCGCAGGATCTCGGCCAAAATCAAGGTTATAATCAAGTGCATCGGGTTCATCGGCGTTAATATGCCATTCTGTTGCACCTGTGACTTGTTCACTCAGACTTTCGTTAGCTAACCCATAATCTAAGGTGCCAAATTGACCATCAAAGACAAAGGAGTAAGCGCTATCCCCGATCAATTCTGCTGCTAAGTCGCTGTATCCTTGGCTTTCTAGGAAGGTAATGGGATCTTCTTGAGCATAAGCATTCAAATCACCGACAATGAGATAGTCTGAGTCACCACTCCCTGTGGGGTCGGTTTTTAACCATGCGTCTAAGGCTTGGGCTGCTTCCAGACGACGGAAATTCCAGAATCCTTGACCATCCCCTTGATCAAAGTTGGGATCACTGGTATCGCTCAAGCCTGATGAACCTTTTGATTTAAAATGATTAACCGCAACGGTAAACTTCCCGTTTGTTGCAGTTTCCATAAATGTTACGGCAAGGGGAACACGACTGGTGGCATTTCCTTCAAAAACAGGTTCACCGCTTAAGTCAACCTCTAGTGAGGGTAAGTCAGCATCGGTAAGAAATTCAACCGTTGTACCAGGGGCAATTTGAACGGTTGCAGGTTTGTAGATCAAGCCGACAGCGATCGCATCACTACCCACATAATCTACTCCTGGGTCAACATAAGCATAAGTTCCTGCCCCCATTTCTGCATTGATGGCATTAACAAGGGTATCTATGGCATATAGTCCATCTCCATTTTGATCTCCCCCGAATTCATTTTCCACTTCCACTAAACCGACAATATCTGCATCTAAAGTGGTTAAGGTGGTGACTAATTTTTCTAGTTGACGATCAAATTCCTCTTGATTATCTGCACCACGAGGATCTAAGTTATTGGGACCACTGCCTAATCCGCTACCATCATCTAGGGTAGTGAAGAAATTAAGCACATTAAAGCCCGTGACTGTTAATGATCCTCCCACATCTTCTGGGGTATCAGGCCGCACGTTAACTTCTTGAAAGTCAACCCCTTGATTGGTTTGTAAGCGATAGTCCCCAAAGCGCTCATCCATCACCGCCGTAATATTGTTAACCGTATCCCCCCCTCGGATCGTATTGGTTGCACTGATGGGGTTTCCATTGCGGCCAAAGATGAGGGTAAAGGGGTTTTGTACCGTACTTCCGTCATCTAGGACAATTTGACGTTTGGCGATGTCTTCTTGATGTTGGGTGAATCCTGTGCTATCAGGTGCATTAAATTGAGTAAATTGGTCAAGACGACCATCTGTATTAGGTGCATTACCGTCCCCATCAGAAGAAAGACGAATTTCACCAAAGCGATCTAAGTTAAAGTATTCGGTAACAAAGAGAGTATCAGGAATAGTAACTGACATCCCCTCTACTGCTTCTAAGTCAATATCACCTGAAACGGGGAAGTTGACTGTGGCAACAGAAGGAAGAGGGTTATCACTGCTAATAACTTGAATGTCAGTGACACTTGTTAATTCGGTTAGATCGCTAAATTCGGCAACTGTTCCCGTTACTTGAACTAAATCACCAACTTCTACATCAACAGTGGGTGAACTACCATCAAAGATAAAGATTCCTTCTGAGGTTAAGGGGTTATCATCTGCATCAGCATCTTCTTCTTGGACGAAGAAACCATTTAACCCTGTATCTCCCTGAAAGTCAGCAACGACAATTGCTTCAATGGTAACAATATTACCGACTAAGGGACTGACAAACCCATCACCTTGAATAGTATGGATCAATTCTTCGGTGACAGTGGGGGGATCAATTTCAGGTAAGGATAAATCCGATACACTTACATTATCAATCCCATATTCATCCCGACTACCACTACCACTGACATCATCTCCTGTCCATTTGAGGTAGAAAAAGTCATCAGGATCTAGGGTTAAACCTGTTATCTGGGTAGAACGATTTTCAGTTTGCCAAGTGGGAACAGCATCGGCTGCTTCTGGGGTGGTAAAGTCAACTGCAGCAACAGGCGTATAAGTGACGTTATCCTCAGAGTAGGAGAAGTTAAGAGAATTAGCCCGATCTTGATCATTATAGGAAGCAATATCATAGGCAATATCTACTTGGTTTAGGGTGGTATCCCCTGTGTTTTGCAATCTGAGAATAATCTCACCAGGGGTAAAGTCACTTCCGACAGGTTGCACCCCTAAGATGCTGTTAGCGCTTTCAATGTCAAAGCTATAAATCCCTCCTGTCGTCACTCCACCTGCTGAAGTTCCTCTCGCAAAGTCCCCACTGGTTGCGTTATCACCAAAGTTGAGATCCCCATCAGAAAAGCCTGTGACAATCCATGCGTTGGAGTTAAGCTGCCCTTCTCCTGGTTGAGGCGTAAAACCAGCACCTGTAAACAGGTTAAAATTGGCTGTAAACATAAATTCGTTGCCGTTGATACAGTTAAGATGTTTCTCAGCAACTTCTCAGTAAAATTAGGGGAAACTTTTCAGGAATCGGCAGACCTTTTCCTGTATAATAAAAAGATAGATAAGTTAGAAGGGGAAAGTTGGACATCAATGTTTCCCTGTTGATGCGGAGGAGAGTCTCTTCCGCATTTTACTTGGTGAAGTTACTTAGCTGTCAGTGAGTCCTCATCAAAGGTCGCCAATTTTCCCATCTACTAAATAACTTACCGCTTTTGATGCCTGATGTAAATGAGTTAATTTTGAAGATTTTCTGATTAATTTTTCTTTGGTGATTTCTTAATCTGCTATTAATTAACCTACTCTTAACTTTAAAACAAATTCATTTAATTTAAGCCAAGATTCGATAGGGCAATAAGCAAGGGATTGCTGGCCAGCGCTCGTTCTAAAATCTTCTCAATTATTGTTGAATATTAATTAAAAAGGGTAGGCTTTTGTTAATTATCTGTATTTGTTTAGAGTTAATTTATATTTTTTTAGATTGAAATTAAGTACCAAAATATTATTAAGAAAATCTGTAATTTTTTTAAGTAGCGCTAATACTATAGCAGCGAACAGTTATCAGTCAACAGTCGGAAACTGTAGATGGGATAAGTCTTTGACAGAGTTTTTATTGTCCAAAACACCCCTTTCTCTGATCTAAATCTGGTTAATCAGACAAGGCAGAGGAAGATCCAAAACGATAGGATTTGTAACAATTATTTATTTTTGCTTTGAGACACTTAACAAAGGTTTAATTTTATTCTCATTGTTATGAGATTACCATTTTTAGTATTTGGGGGCGTAGGATTATTAAGTTCAAAAAGACTTTTACTTAAGTGACCTGTATGTTGTGGTTCTCCCGACATGATAGTGGAGAATATATCAAAGAACACAATTAGCCTGTGATGGGTTACGGCACAAATCATCCTTATGCGTAACCCATCCTACTTTGTTAATCTATAATTACATCAGGAAAAATGAAATTGTCTAGGTTATTGAGTTCTACAGCGCTCACTCCTTGAACCAAGATAAAAGAGCGACTGCGAGCAGCACCGATTGCACCATCAGGATCAATAGTTAGGATTGTATCTGCTCCACGAGAACGAAAACCCACATAACCCTCAGCAATGGGATCGACTCCAGCAAAACCAAGGCCATTCAAGACTCCAACTAAGTCAATCTTATCGCTACCAACCTCAAAGTCAGTGATGGTATCTCCTGCATCTACGATGCTCGTGTAAACGAAAATATCGTTACCTTCACCACCTGTTAAATTATCTCGACCTTGGAGGCCAGTAATCACATCATCACCATCGGTTCCTATCAAATTGTCTCGACCACCAGCAGTCCCCTCGATTATTTCTCCAGGACTGGTTAAATTCAAACCAATGATAATGGGATCATGGTCGGAGGTACGAAACGGATCTTGACCATTGAACAAGGTGGGATCTCGTCCGAAATCAAGATTATAATCCAGTGCATCAGGTTCATCGGCATTAATGTGCCACTCAGTAGCGCCTGTAACTTGATCAAATAGACTAGAATTAGCCAAAGTATAGTCAAGAGTGCCGAACTGCCCATCAAAAACGAAAGAATAAGCCCCATTGCCAATAAATTCTTCAGCTAAATCTGTGTAACCTTGTGCTTCTAAAAATGTAATGGGATCTTCTTGGGCGTAGGCATTGAGATCACCGACAATTAAAAAGTCACTATCAGCACTACCTGTTGGATCGGTATTTAACCAAGCATTTAAAGCCTCAGCAGCCCGTAAACGAGTTCCATTAAAGTTACCTTGACCGTCTCCTATGTCAGCATCATCTCCCGATCCTGTACCCCCTTTAGATTTAAAGTGATTGACAGAGAGGGTAAACACTTCCCCTGTTGCTAGTTCTTCAAACGTCACAGCAATGGGAGCACGGTTAGTATTTACCCCATCAAAGATCGAGCCACTTAAACCCAGCGCAGGTAAGTCAGAGTCGGTTAGAATTTCTACTGTTGTTCCAGGCGCTATTTGAACCCTACTGGTTTTGTAGATAGCACCAACAGAAATAGCATCTCCTGTATCAACAAAAGGAACACCTGGATCAACATAAGCATAAGTACCTGCACCCACTCGATTATTTAGTGCATTAACTAAAGTTTCAATGGCAAACTGACCATCACCATTTTGGTCACTACCAAATTCGTTTTCTAACTCAACCAAACCAACAACATCAGCATCCATTTGTGCTAAGGTTGTCACTAACTTCTCTAACTGACGGTCAAACTCAGCTTGATTATCAGCGCCACGGGGGGAAAGTGCATTCGGTCCACTACCAGGATTACCACTTTCATCTAGAGTCGTGAAGAAGTTGAGAACATTAAAACTGGCAACTTTTAACGTTCCACCAACCGCTTCAGGCGCTTCTGGACGAGGATTAGTTGCTTGGAAATCCACAGGATTAACGGGTTGAATTCGGTAGTCCCCAAAGCCGAAGCTGAGAATCCCCGAAAGATTATTAACCGTATCACCCCCCCTTAAAGTATTGGTAGAACTGAGAGGATTGCCACCTCTACCATGAATAATAGGGTTTGGGTTTTGCACCGTTTGACCATCATCAAGCACAATGCGTCGGGTAGCGATCGCTTCTTGATAGGCCGCAAAACCAGCCACATCTGGCGCATTAAAATCGGTAAATTGATCCAAACGACCATCAGTTCCTGGTTCATTACTTGTACCGTCAGAAGAGAGAACAATTTCTCCGAAACGGTCTAAATTAAAGTATTCAGTCACAAATAGGGTATCAGGAATAGTCACCTGCATTCCTTCATAAGCTTCTAAATCTTCAACAGTTGTCACAGGGAAGTTGACTGTTGCAGGGGTTGGTAATATATCAATTCCTTGAATGGAAACAGTGACATTGGTTAGTTGAGTCAAACCAGAGAATTCATCCACTGTTCCTGTAATCTGAACAACGTCTCCAATATTGACATCGATAGTAGGAGAATTACCATCAAAAATAAAAATTCCCTCAGATGTTAAAGGATCAGCATCTGCATCAGCGTCTTCTTCCTGAACAAAGAAACCATTCAAATCCCCATTTGTTCCAACACCATCTTGATAATCTCCCACCACAACAGCTTCAATGATTACAGTTTGACCCACTAAGGGACTGGATGCACCATTTCCTTGAATTTCGTGAATAAATCTTAAAGTGGGTTCTCCACCACCATTATCACCATCATCAACACTGGGATTAATAGTACCAAAAGTATCAGTTCCTATCGTGGGGTCGGTATCAAAAATGCTTGGTGTTACATCAGTTCCATTTACGTCAAAAACTTGGCCGTTGTCTGGATCATTGATGGCATAAAGGTCTCCTACACTACCATCTCGGAAAATCAGTCTGGGTTCATCGCCTGTGTATGTGAAATCTGTGCCACCCAAATCTGTACCATACAGGAAGGCTTCATCACCAACTGAATCAGGAACGCCGATCGCATCAAAAACTACACCAAAGGTTGATAAGTCATCTGCAACCCCATCATTATCAGTGTCAATATCAGTAGAGGTATCCCCTGTAAACTCAGATAAAAGCGCTACTGTGAATGAAGGATTTTCTAAATCAGAAATAGTGACAGTTAACAAACCATTGGCATCGAAAGTCCCTGAGACAGACTCAAAATTATTGATGTCTCCTGGATTAGCACTGCCAGAATCACTCTCAATACTAACAATTACCCCATCAAAAGCATCTCCTGGTGTGCCACTAATTTCAAAGGTTACTTGAGTCGGATCATTTCCTGTTGGGTTGGGTTGGAATTCACTGATTAAGGGGGTTCCTGTAACTGTGAAAGAATCAGTTGGCATCGTTTGTCTGTTACTATTACTGCCAGACCAATTAGAATTATCACTGATGGCAGCTAGTAAGTCTGCTTTTGTGCCAGTGGTTATCCCTGTATAAACAGCATTATCAATTTCATCTAATGCAACGG
>JBFRWQ010000050.1:0-7035 GCA_051439665.1 Microcystaceae cyanobacterium
AAAGCCTTGCTAGGCAAGGCTTTGAACCCTGTTAAAATCGACGAGAAAAAACACACACTGTCGAAACCCCCATTCTACCTAGCTTTGGCCAGATAAGGGTTATGGCTTGATCAAAATTATTGTGTGAGAAATTCGGGTACTGCGTAGAACAATAACAAACGATGGGCATTATTGCGATGGTTAACTTGAGATGCACTTCGATTTATTCGCCATGCTTTTTGAATTTCTCTATCTTTAAACAAAATAATCATCTATGTTGTCCAATGAACTGACAATAAAGCCCCCTATTGCTAGAGGGATTATCTTATATTAGCTACGATTAATGCTTATTGATTGCTTAATTAAGCAGTGGTTGTGTGGCTAAAATGTTCCCGTAATTTTTCCTCTTGTTCTTTTGTTAAATTGGAGCGGATTAATTCGGCTGATTCACTGGTAAAGGCATCTTCAACCTTATCTAAGGTAACATTTCCCGTCAGTAAAAAGAGGGCAGATGTCCCTTCTGTTACTTTACTTTTGATCTCCTTGATAAAGTCATCATCGATACCATAATCAGTAAATGATCCTGATAACGCACCTGCGGCTGCACCGACTGCTAATCCTAAAAGTGGCATAAAAAAGAGTATTCCAAAAAGAAATCCCCAAAATGCTCCATCTAATGCTCCTAATGTAGGTAAGTCAATGGCTTGCTTAGTTTTAGGCTTCTTTTTGCCCATCGGCCAAGAAACAGTAGCAGCATCTTGAATTTCGATCAGATGTTCTTTTTGCAGTTGGGTTAACTTACCAAGCGCTTGTTGTGCGCCTTCAGGGGTATTAAATTTCCAAACGGTTAAATCTGCCATAGGTCATAGAGTCAGGATAGATTATGTCAAAAATTATACCTAAAAGAGGGAGGATGTCACTCTTTCTTCTCGTATAGTGGCGCAGGTTGCTCTCGAATGCGTTCAGCAATAGGACGGACTCTCTGTACAACCTTAACCATATCATCATAGCTAGGGACAGGAGAATTAGGCAAATATCCCGCCGATTTGGTAATTTTTGAAGGAGCAGAGCGCAAAACCTGACGAATTGTTTCCTGTTCTTCAGTCGATAAGCGATTAGAGACTAATAATGCTCCACCAGGAATTTCATGATTATCCGTATAGAGAATACGAAAGCGAGCAGTAGGGATAGATGTACGGTGGCGCTCGTAGTCTGCTTGAGACATTGCTCCTGCGTCCACCTCCTGGTTAGCAATCCATTCTAAGGTCGTTTTTGGCAAGGGAGAAAAGCGGATTTCTGCTAAGGTTAAGCCATATAAATTAAAAATAGGAAGGTAATAGCCCCTAGCTGATCCCTGTTGGCTTAAAGCGAGTCGTTTCCCTGATAACTGCTTGAGGGTTTGCAAAGAACTGTCTTCCTCCACAACAATCACAGATAAATTCGATGATTCTCCTTCTAAGGGAAAAAGGGGTGTATATTTTCCCTCAGAAATAGCGATCGCCACTAATCCTGGATTAGCGAACACCAGATCCCATGTTTGACGATTAATTTCTTCAATGGCTTTTAATTCGTTATAAGTGGGTTCAACTTCGATAAAACTGTTCATTTTATCGCCTAAGTAACTTTCAAGAGCTTCATACTGTTCAATTGACCGTTCTCCCTCCCCATAACTGACTAAACCAATGGATAAACTTCCTGATGTGGGAGAGCGATTACAGCCCCAAAGTAGTAAAATAGTAAATGTAATAGCCAAGCGTTGTAAGAATATCATTTGTGGGTAAAGGGTGAGTTGATACTTCTTTTTTCTTCATTTTAGTCGATTCATTTTCCCAAAATAGAGCGATTATAATGGTTGAAGAAGGTCTTCTTTATTTGTTTCTAAATGTTAAACTATGTTAAGCAATCTTAAGTTAGCCTCCAAGCTGAATCTGCTATTGGCAACGATCTTTTTCCTGATCATCTTACTAAGTGGTGTGATCTTATCTTATGTACTAACAAATAATGCAAAACAAATTGTCACCGATCAAGCCTTACTTTTAATTGAAGCAATGGGAGCCGTTCGAGACTATACTAGCACTCAGGTTAACCCAGAATTAGCTGATCGCCTAGAAACCGAAGCTCAATTTTTACCCCAAACGGTTCCTGGGTATTCTGCACGAGAAGTCTTTGAAGGATTAAGAAGCCGAAAAGATGGTCAGTATCAAGATTTTTTCTATAAGGAAGCTACTCTGAATCCCACCAACTTAAGAGATAAAGCCGATTCCTCTGAAAGCTTGATTGTCGAAAATTTTAGGAATAATCCTAATATCCCAGAGACATTTGGTTTTCGAGAGCTACCAGGGGGGAAAATCTTTTATATTGCTCGTCCTATCTCTGTTTCTAATGAAAGTTGTTTGAGATGTCATAGTGATCCTAGTATTGCTCCCAAAAGTCAACTGACAACTTATGGTAGTGAGAATGGTTTTGGTTGGGAATTAAATGAAATTGTCGGCGCACAAATCGTTTCTGTTCCTGCTAGTAGAGTCTTTGCGACCGCACAGCGATTACAAGTATTAGTAATGGGAATTTTAGGAACATGTATCTTATTAGCCATGTTATTAATTAATGGCTTCTTGAAGAAAGCGGTGACAACACCTTTGAAAAAAATGTCTCAGTTGGCACAACAAGTCAGTACAGGAGATTTAGATGGAGAATTTACCCATCCTGAGAATGATGAAATCGGGGTTTTAGCCACTTCCTTAAATCGGATGAAAGTAAGTCTAGAAATTGCGATGAATATGCTTAAATCTGAAGTCGAGTAAGATCTGCATTTTAGCCCGAAAAAATAAAGGTGGGTTATTCCCCACCTCAGCTAATTAATTAACTATGAAGAATTAGGTCGCTTTTTTAGGCGTTAACATCATCATCATATTGCGGCCTTCTCGTTTGGGCAATTGTTGAATCTCAGCGAGTTCCTCTAAATCTGAAGCCATTCGTTTTAAAAGTTCTTCAGCGAGTTGGGAGTGCTGAATTTCACGCCCTCTGAACATAATTGTAGCTTTAACTTTATCTCCCGATTTGAGGAAGCGTTTAGCTTGATTGACACGCACTTGGTAGTCATGCTCGTCAATTTTATAGCGCATTTTCACCTCTTTGACATCGGCGGTATGCTGCTTTTTCTTCGCTTCCCTCGCTCGTTTTTCCTGTTCAAACTTGTATTTGCCGTAATCTATAATACGACATACAGGTGGTTTAGCGGTTTCACTCACTAAAACCAAATCGAGTTCTTTCTCCTCAGCAATGCGTAATGCTTCGGCGGGGGTAAGAATACCTAACTGACCACCATCCGTATCAATAACACGGATTTCAGGAAAGCGGATTCTTTCGTTAATTTTAGGGAGATCCCGTTGGGGTCGTCTTCTATTTATCACAGGCGTTTGCTATGGTTTTCAAATAGGCAATGAATAACAACGATACAAGGTATTAACGATCACCCTGATATTCTACTGAATTATTTGGCTTTTGTAGATAGGTAATCATTTTTTTCTGATCTCGACTAATTCGCTCAATCCCTTATCCCTCTTAGGATAGAACGTTTTAGGGTCTGATATTGGCTTATGAGAAACAATCACAAATGTTAAAGTTCTTTAAAAAATTGTAATGTTTTTTAAAGTAATAAGCAAAAAACAATTATATTTCAAAGTTAAAGCCTCTTTGTTTGAGTTGTAAATATTTTTCTTCATCGAATTGATATAATTGGGCAGCACGATGGGAAACACCTGTTTGTTTTTCGTTGAGTTCGGTTAAAAGGTTCATTTTAAGAATTTTACGGCGAAAATTGCGTTTATCTAATTTTTGTCCCAGAATAATTTCGTAGAGGGTTTGCAGTTGAGAGAGGGTAAATTTTTGAGGAAGTAATTCAAAGCCAATAGGTTCATAACGAACTTTTCCTTGTAAACGGATGAGGGCAACTTGGAGAATCTGATCATGATCAAAGGCTAAAGGGGGAATTTGATTAACTGTAAACCATTGGGCTTCTCTTGCGTCTGTTGTGGCTTTAATTACATACTCATTTAAGTTAATTAAAGCATAATAGGCGACCGTAATCACTCGCTCACGGGGATCTCGCTTCACTGTCCCAAATGTATATAATTGTTCAAGAAATATCTGATCAATGCCCGTTTCTTCTTTTAATTCTCTGCGGGCTGCTTCTTCTAAATTTTCTTCTAAACGAATAAATCCACCAGGTAATGCCCATTGTCCCTCATAAGGGGGAATGTCTCGTTGAATGAGTAGGACTTTTAACTGTTTATCTTCATCTAAGCCAAAAACAACACAATCAACGGTAACGGCTGGTTTAGGATAGTCGTAAGTATAAGGCATTTTTAAAATACTTTTTATTAAGAAGTGAGCTTCTAGGGCGCAAGCCTTGCGCCCCTACAATAAGCAGAGGTAGGGATGACTGAATAACGGTTACCACTTTCTTCCTTGAAACTGATCATTGTTGACAATTTCTACTGTATCTCCCGATGGTTTGATCACAAATAAGCCCTTTCTGTTATTTTACAACAAGAATAGAGGCGATCGCTTAAGCTAAACAAGCTGCTAAGTCTGCTTCTGGTGTCGTAATAGGTTTGAGATGATATTTATCTGATAATAACTGCAATACATTAGGAGAAATAAATGCAGGTAATGTCGGACCTAAGCGGATATTTTCAATTCCTAAGTATAACAAGGTTAACAACACGGCTACCGCTTTTTGTTCGTACCAAGAAAGAATCATTGATAGGGGTAAATCATTGACTCCAACTTCAAACGCATTAGCTAATCCTAGCGCTATTGAAATGGCAGAGTAGGCATCGTTACATTGTCCCACATCCATTAAGCGAGGTAAGCCTTCAACTGTTCCTAAGTCCTGGTCGAAAAAGCGGAATTTTCCGCAAGCAAGGGTTAACACGATACAATCTTCGGGGACTCGTTCCACAAATTCTGTATAGTAGGTACGCCCTGGTTTTGCCCCATCACAGCCTCCTACGAGGAAGAAGTGACGAATTTTACCTGCTTTAACCCCTTCAATCACCGTGTCTGCCACACTTAATACGGTATTACGGGCAAATCCTACCATTACTTGTTTTGGTTCGCTTTTTTCGGTAAACCCTGATAATTGATGGGCTTTTTCTATGACAGGGGTATAATTAGGAGTCTCTAACTCATCGGTGGCTAAATAGGATAATCCTTCGTAGCCAACTGGTCCAATGGTAAAGACTTTATCTTCGTAGGTTTCATGGGGGGGCATTAGGCAGTTTGTGGTGACAACAATTGCCCCTGGAAAATGTTGGAAATCTTGGGTTTGATTTTGCCATGCTGTACCATAATGACCGTAAAAATGGGGATAGCGCTCTTTTAGTTTAGGATAGCCGTGGGCAGGTAATAATTCACCGTGGGTATAAATAGTAATTCCTGTATCGAGGGTTTGTTTTAAAATGGCTTCTAGTTGTTTAATATCATGACCAGAAACAAGAATAGCTTTCCCTAATTTGGGGTTAAGGGGAACAGGGGTAGGAATAGGATGACCATAAGTTTCTGTATGGCCAGCGTCTAAGAATTCCATTGCTTTAAGGTTCATTTCTCCTACTTTCAGGGCTAGGTTTACCCAGTCTTCTAGGTCTAATTCAGCATGATCTAAACTGGTTAGTGCTTCTTGAATAAAGTGATAAATTTGAGGTTCTTCTTGTCCTAATTCATAGGCATGGAAGGTATAAGAAGCTAATCCTTTTACTCCATATAAAACGGTTAACTTTAAGGAGAAAATGTCAATATTATTATTATTGCCCGATACTTGACTGAGAAATGGTAAGGCTGCATTCTGTCCTTGGGTGACTAAACTTTCTGTCCAGTCAGGTTCATAATTGGTTAAAGCTGACCATTTGATTGGCTCAGAACTAGCGCTTTGTATGGCTTCTTTTAACTGTTCTTTTATTTCAATACAATGGCGAACATATTCGCTGAAACGTCGGCGATTAAAATTTACATTGGTCATGGTAGCAAAAATCGCTTCGCAGGTAAATACATCTTCAGCATGAGTATCAATTCCTAGCTGTTTTGCTTGTAGAACAACAGGGGCTAATCCTCGTAAACAATAGATTAATAAGTCTTGAACAGCGTTCACCTCTGGACTTTTACCACAAGCGCCCCATTGATGGCAACCGCTTCCACTCGCTGTTTGTTCGCATTGTTCACAAAACATAAGTCTCTCCTTAATCCTATATTTTATCTGTATAAAATTCAGCAAACTTTCATTATTAATCAATAATAGTTTGCTTATTTTTAGCTCTATTTTAATTATTTCATGAATGGGAATAGAATAGAAAAAATTTCATTTTTTTTTAATAAGTTAATCAACATCAGTTATCAAGTAAAGAGCGCTCTTGGTGCAACACCAATAATGATAAAATATGAGATCGGTACAAGTTGTTGGGCTTTAGCCCCTCATCAAACCTTGAGCGCTCAATCAAACAGGAGCAATAATGAAAAATGCTATCATTACCTTATTTGAATATGAAAAACATTCATTTACTTGGAATGATAGTAATTTAAGAGCAATTCATGATTTTAAGACAGAATTTTTTAAACTAACTGCTTATCAAGGACAACCTAGCATTCAAGCCACTCAATATGTTGGTATTTTTAAATTAGGTAAACAATTAATTGAAGTTCTGCCAAAATTATATCAATATGAGGGTCAAAATATTCAGCAGCAAGCAAGAAAAAACCTACTTTATTTACTTGAATATACGGTCTTATCTTTTTTAAAGTCTCATTCTCAACCTCAATTATTAGAAGAAAACTTAAATTGGTTAGAGTTAATAACACGACTCTTTGCCATCAGTTTGCAGCAGCAGTTAGAAAAGGCAAGTTATTGTACCTATCAGAGTTTTGAGGGAACTTTACCTATTTTAAAAGGAAAATGGCGCTTAAATGAACAGTTACGTCATCCTTTAGCGCAACATAAATTCTGTGTATCTTATGATCAGTTTACGATGGATAATGATATTAATCGAGTTTTCCGTTATGTGG
>JBFRWQ010000051.1:0-4035 GCA_051439665.1 Microcystaceae cyanobacterium
GTCTAACCACTGTGCTTGAAATTTATTAGGACAGCTTTCAAAGCCTAATATTTGTTGCATGACTTCACTATTATACATGGGGCAACCATTCCCCCAAACACCATGAATAATAGTAGTGATACCTTGAGATTTATAATAACGAACCCTGTTTCTGATCAGAGTTTCACTCGCATTATTCGTCACTTGATAACGACTTAAATAAATCCCCCGAATGGAGTCCAGAGATGTTTTTGG
The DNA here is from genome assembly GCA_051439665.1 of Microcystaceae cyanobacterium. GTDB lineage: Bacteria > Cyanobacteriota > Cyanobacteriia > Cyanobacteriales > Microcystaceae > JBGTGT01. Next base: position 235 of record JBFRWQ010000051.1, read on the forward strand.
TAAAGGAATAGAATGAGTGAGATTAGGGGAAGGTTTAAGAGTAGAAGGTGAATTAACTGGATTAGGGGAAGGTTTAAGAGTAGAAGGTGAATTAACTGGATTAGGGGAAGGCTTAGGGGTATAAGGTGAATTAACTGGATTAGGAGAAGGTTTACGGGGAGAAGGTGAATTAACTGGTTTCGGAGATGGATTTTGAGCGACTTGGGTACGATTATTCACAAATTTTGAGGCTTCAATGACTTGTTTTCCTTGAGGAGAGGTAGCATATCCTAAAAAAGCTTTAACCGTAGGAGATGGGGATGCTTTATAAGCATAATATAATGTTCGCTGATAAGGATATGAAGGAGAATCGGGAATTAGGCCATCAATAGGAATAATTCTAATGCTTAATTGATCCCTTACTTGGGAATAGGTTGCATAACTAATTCCATCATTATTTAAAGCTTGTAAAATTGCTGTCGTTGAATCTTGATTAAGGGTGATAAAATTCCTCGTATTGCCAAAATAATTACCTTTTAAAACGTCCTGTTGAAAGACTTGACGAGTGCCACTAATGAAGGGACGGTTAATCACTTTAATGGGTTGATCTGCCCCTCTTAGTTGTTGCCAATTCGTAATTTTTCCAGTAAAAATATCTTGAACAGATTGGTGAGTTAACCCTCGACGAAAAGAATTATTAACTGCAACCATAACAGCGATCGCATCTGTTGTAATAGTAATTGCTTTTAAGCCCTGTTGTTTTTCCCTATCGGTTAAGGGTCGGGAAATGGCAGCAATCTCAATTTCACCTGTTAATAACGCCTGAATTCCCTTATCTGAGCCTGGTGCAGATACCTGAATCTCTGTACCTACAAAAGTTTTTTGAAAAGACTGTTTAATTCCTTGATTGATTTGTACCATACTGGTTGAACCACCTATCTTAATTACAGTTCCTTGTGGTACAGTTTCAGGAAAAGAGAAGGGATTGGGTGATCTAGTAGGAGTAGAGATAGAAGTCGTTTCGTTAGGCGTTGGCCACGAATTCGGTAAAAATTGAGTAAGATTAATATAATTATTTTGATTTAACCAATTGTATCCCATACCTGAGAGAATAATGAAGACCAGAAAATTTAAACATCCACACCCTGCTTTTTTCTTGCGACGAGCCATAATTAAACCTTGAAATAATCGACTTATCTAAGTTCTACAACAGGGAAAACTGGTAATTCAGAGATCCTTATTATTTTGTAACATTTCCCAGCAGGCCACTAAACTTCGATTTTTGCTGCTCAGTAGTGTAAGATGAGTAAGCTAAAAAATTAATTGTTCATCTTAATCCCTCAATTTGACTGATCAGTGGTCACTGATCACTGAAATGACCCCATCCCTATGAGTAACCCTTCTCCTTCCCCACAAGAAATTACTGAAGCCCTAGAAATTCCTGTTGACTTTAACTTCCAACTCCCTGATCCTGAAGATGAGGAATTGCCTGAGAGTGACTTCCAAGCACAATTAGATGGTATTTGGAAGGTATGCGATCGCTTTGATCTGCAAACAGATATTTGGCGAGGGCGTATTTTACGGGCAATTCGGGATCGGGAAAAGCAAGGGGGAGATGGACGAGGAACGGGCTTTTTAAATTGGCTCAAGAAACGAGAAATTACTAAATCTCAGGCATATTCCCTAATTCAACTGGCTAATAGTGCTGATACACTCCTAGCAGAAGGTCATCTTGATCCGACAACCATTAATAACTTTAGCAAAAATGCCTTTGTCGAAACGGCTAAATCTTCCCCAGAAGTGCAGCAATTAGTCAGTGAGGCGGCGCAAAAAGGCGATCGCATTACTCGACGAGAAGTAAAACAACTTTCCGATGAATGGACGGCAATGAGTTCAGAATTACTCCCTGATGAGGTCAAAGAGAAAGCCTCAGAGGGATTGTTACCCGCCCGACATCTGGCCCCCCTTTTCAAAGAGTTGGAAAAGCTACCTGATAGTCATATAACTGCCATTCAGAAAGAAATTCGAGAAAGTCCTGATTTAGATACAGCTAAGACATTAACCACATCTGCTCGTAATTTGGCTAAGTATTTGGATGCAGCAGCCCAGGTGCAAGCGTTGAAAAAAACACCGATTGATTTAGAAATGGCGTTAGAAGAAGCGCTAAGATTAGATTGTTTGAATACAGCCTCAGATTTAGTCAAACAAGCCACACAATTAGAGCAGATGGTTGGCAAACTTTATACAACTTGGAAACGAATTGGGAAATTAGCCGATCGCTTATATGTTGATACTGGGGCCAGTAATCCTAATTTGCGATCGCTCCTCACATCCTTAGAAACGTTATCAGGGGATGTCATTGAGGTGCAATTGGATGAGACGGGAGAGTTAACGGTTCGTTTACGGGTTATGACAGAGGAATAAATTATGAATTATGAATTATGAATTATGAATTATGAATTATGAATTATGAATTATGAATTAGGGTTTGCTGAATAACCCTAAAACTATTAACTATCAACTATTAACTATCAACTATTAACTATCAACTATTAACTATCAACTATCAACTATTTAACCTGAACTGAGGTGAAAGTAGGAATGAGAAATTACTCCTGTGAAAAAGCCTAAAAAACACAAACTCATTACTATAATTGATACGATCCACTGTTTAAATCCATGATCTTGTAAATCTAATTTAGCCAGAATTGCAGCACATAATAAAAGTAAAAATCGTGAAAAAAGAGTAAACCAACGCAGCATAAAAACAAATGCAAATGACCACAGTAAAATTGATACAATAGACCATAAATTAGACTTAAAACTACTACCAAAAGCGACGGTAACAAGGGTAATAGGGGCAATTAGTCCAATAGTAATTAGCAAAATACTTAAGCTAGAAACCACATATACTAGGGCAACAGCCACATCCATTTCCACAAGATTAAAACTTTCTAGTAAATTTTGCCAGCCCCAACTTCTACCATAGTCCATAAAAAATTGCTGATAGACTGGCTTTCCTTGATCAATATACCAACCAAAGGTTATGTAGGTAATAAATAGCAAAAGTAAAGAAAGCCAAGTGGTGTTTTTAAACATAGTATTGTTGTTTTGAAGGAGGCAGGAGTGGAAAGGCAGGAGGCAGGAGGAGGGAAGTTGCAATAGGATTCTGGCCTCTCCCAACTTCTTTTCGCCTTAAAAGGCGAGGCTTTTACCGATTTAGGGGGAAGGGATGGAGGCAGGAGGGTTTCAGGCTAAAAAGGCAAACTAGGTTTTATAAGTCGGATTTGGTATCATTCCCTCTCTCCCCTCTCTCCCCTCTCTCCCCTTTCTCCCCACACTCCCCTCTCTCCCCTCTCTCCCCACACTCCCCTCTCTTCCCTCTCTTCCCCCTAATTGCTTAGTTAACTTGAGCAGGGGCTAGAATACTTTGTCCTAAATCTAGCAAATCTTGAGTGGGAAGTTCACTAGGTTCACGATTTTTAGCTTCTTCAAGGATTTCTTGCCATTTTTTTTGACTTTCTAAATCCCCCTGTTCCTGATAGATTTGCAAGGCGGCTTGCTCAGTTTGCTGGGCTTGAGTCACTTCTTGATTGAGCCATTGAACTGTTGCTAGTCCCGCTAAGGCCCCTGCTTTTCCTAAATCATTTTCTAGTTCTTCAAACAAGTCAGCCCCTTGTTTATAATAGGATTCTGCTAAATAGGTTAAGCCGACTTGATTATACAAATCGCCTAACATACTATATATTAATCCTTTTTGATTGGGATCTAAACTTTGATTGGTTTGTAGTTCTTGAGTTAAGGTATCAATTCCATCCTGAA
>JBFRWQ010000052.1:0-2557 GCA_051439665.1 Microcystaceae cyanobacterium
CGTTAATCTTGATCCTTACTTTGTCGATGCGTTAATCAAATTGGAGACAGGAACGTCTATTTTTGCAGGAGAGCCACAAATGTCGGTGGCTTCCCTTGAAAAAAGTTTGGAAAATATGCCTACCCACCTAAAAGGAAACTTTTTTCCTCCTTACTACCTATGGACTACTAAAGCGATTAACGAATTACTATTTTTAGGCGATCCCAAAGCCGCACAAAAATCCTACGAAATGACGGCAAAGTGGGCTTCCTTGTATGATGATCCTCAAGCTCAAGGTACGGTACAAAGAGTCACTCAAACTGCTCGGTTTTTAGCCACTCGCCCCAATAGCAAAATTCCTCAAATTGGCGCATGGACGATGGTACTATCCTCTACGTCTGATGAACGAACGATTAAACGAGCAGTACAGGAAATTCAAGCGTTGGGGGGTGAGATTATCCCACAACCTGATGGATCATTTAGAATCCATGTTCCAGAATGGGTAGAGTAGATTTCTCTTACAGAGATCGGCAAGCAATAGTTTAATTATGCTACCATTAAATTTTCAATCTCGCTTAAGTGAAAGACAAATAAAACCTTGATTGTTTCAGAAACCCTAACCCTCTTAGAGTGGCCCCGTCTGTGTCAGCATTTATCTACCTTTGCTGCCACTAAATTAGGTGCGATCGCATCTCAAGATCATCCCATCCCTGATACCCTAGAAGAGTCTCAACAGTTATTATGCCAAACCCAAGAGATCTGTTTATTAGAAGAAGGGTTACAGGGATGGTCATTTGATGGTATCTCTGATATTGGAGATAGCTTAGAACGAGCAGATCGGGGCGCTTTACTGTCTGGCCAAGAATTATTGGAAATTGCGACAACTTTAGCAGGGGTAAGACGACTTAGACGTATCATTGAAGAACGAGAAGATGTCCCTACCTTAACGAAATTAGTGGCAGAGATTCGGACTTATCCAGAGTTAGAAAAGGAAATTCATCACTGTGTCGATGAAGATGGCAAGGTGGCCGATCGCGCTAGTCCCAAATTAGGGGATATCCGTCAAAGTCTCAAAAGTCTGCGCAGTCAAATTCAACAGAAATTACAACGCATTATACAAGTTAAAGGTAGCGCTGTTCAAGAACCTGTGGTGACGAGGCGAGGCGATCGCTTTGTTATTCCTGTTAAAGCAACCCACAAGGACCAAATTCAAGGGGTTGTTCATGATACTTCTAGTACAGGGGCGACTTTATATGTTGAACCTAATAGTGTGGTTGAATGGGGCAATAAGCTACGGCAAGCCATAAGACGAGAAAAAACAGAAGAAGAGGCAATCCTACGCCAATTAAGCGGAAAAATTGCTGAATTATTTGAAGATCTTGAATATCTTTTAGCTATTGCCACAGATTTAGATTTGGCGACAGCAAGAGCCCGTTATAGTCTGTGGTTAAATGCTTATCCTGCCAAATTTATTGATCTAGAAGACAATCAAGAGATAAATTTGCGTCAGCTTCGTCATCCTCTCTTAGTATGGCAAGAACGCCATGAAGAGGGCACACCAGTGATTCCCATTGATGTTAAAATCCGTGATTCCATTAAAGTAGTGGCTATTACTGGACCGAATACGGGTGGGAAAACAGTTACTTTAAAAACCATTGGTTTAGCTGCGTTAATGGCTAAAATTGGTCTTTTTATCCCTGCTAAAGAGCCAGTAGAGTTTCCCTGGTTTGAGCAAATCTTAGCAGACATAGGGGATGAACAATCAATTGAGCAGAGTTTATCCACTTTTTCAGGACATATTCGCCGTATTACCCGAATTATTGATGCCTTAAGACAAGGTAATAACAATGGATTAGTCTTATTAGATGAAGTGGGTGCAGGGACTGATCCCGCCGAGGGAAGTGCCTTAGCCATCGCTTTATTAAAGTATTTGGCTGATCACGCTCAATTAACCGTGGCAACCACCCATTATGGTGAATTAAAATCCTTAAAGTACCAAGATTCTCGCTTTGAAAATGCTTCTGTTGAATTTAATGATCAAACCCTATCCCCAACTTATCGCTTATTATGGGGCATTCCAGGGCGCTCTAATGCTTTAACCATTGCTAAACGGTTAGGATTAGATGAGGTAATTATCAGTCAAGCGAAAGATCATGTCGGGGGCTTTTCTCAGGAAATTAATGAGGTAATCGCAGGATTAGAAGTTCAAAAACGAGAACAAGAGCAGAAAGCCGCAGAAGCTCGTCAATTATTGCAAAAAACAGAGCATTTTTACCAAGAAGTCTCTGATAAAGCAGCTAATTTAAAAGATAGAGAACGTACTCTTAAACAACATCAATAGATTGAGGTACAAAAAGCAATTATTGAAGATAAAGCGGAAATTGCTCAAGTGATTCGTAAATTACAAAAAGGGGAAAAGACAGGACAAAAGGCACAAAAAGCGACAGAATCCCTGAATAAGATTGCTCAGAAGCAAAAACCTGTTGTGAAATCTTCTAAACCTAGTTATTTACCTAAAGTAGGTGAAAAAATTAGGATTCTCAGTTTGGGACAAACGGCAGAAGTATTAACAATGAAC
>JBFRWQ010000053.1:0-9353 GCA_051439665.1 Microcystaceae cyanobacterium
CCCACACCCAGATTTTTGTGATCCGAACAGTATTGGGATGTGTATGAGGGGCTAAAGCCCAACAACAATTGCCTTATGTATAATTGGGATACGTAAATTGGATTTGGTATGTTAAAAATATTTGTTGATCGAGGCGGTACATTTACTGATTTAGTCGCTGTCACCGATCAAGTTGAAATTATCGATCAATTATCCTCTCATCCTGAACGTTTTTTAATTGTCCCTTTAACTCAGCAAAAATGGGTCATTTTGTATAAACTTCTCTCGGAAAATCTCCAAGCTTATCCCGATGCGGTGATTCAAGGAATTAGGGATATATTAAGCTTACAAGCAACTGAAAGTATTCCTAGTTCAGACATTGAAGTGGTTAAAATGGGAACAACTGTTGCCACCAATGCACTCTTAGAAAGAAAGGGCGATCGCACGGTTCTGTTAATCACAAAGGGTTTTAAAGATGCGCTACGAATTGGCTATCAAAATCGTCCTGATATTTTTGCTCGTCAGATTATTTTACCGTCTATGTTATATGAAACAGTCATAGAAGTTGAGGAAAGATATGATGTTAAGGGCAATGAGTTAATTCCTTTAAATATTGAGAAGTTAAGCCAAGACTTACAGGAAGTATATCAATTAGGTATTAGAAGTTGTGCCATTGTTTTAATGCACAGTTATCGTTACCCAGAGCATGAGCATCAAGTGGCTAAAATTGCTCAAGAAATCGGCTTTACTCAAGTCTCTATTTCCCATCAAGTTACCCCATTAATGAAATTAGTTGCTAGGGGAGACACTACTGTTGTAGATGCTTATTTATCTCCTATTTTAAAGCGCTATGTTAATCAGGTTTCCTCCCAATTACCTCAAACTAGATTAATGTTTATGAAATCAGATGGTGGGTTAATTGATGGTGATAATTTTGCAGGAAAAGATAGTATTTTATCAGGACCTGCTGGTGGAATTGTTGGTGCAGTGCAAACAAGTTTAAGAGCAGGATTTCAGAAAATTATCGGTTTTGATATGGGGGGAACAAGCACTGATGTATCTCATTTTAATGGTGACTATGAGCGCCAAATTGATAATGAAATTGCAGGGGTGAGAATTCATATTCCCATGCTATCTATTCATACTGTTGCAGCAGGGGGAGGCTCAATTTTATCCTATGATGGGGCAAGTTTTCGGGTTGGTCCTCAATCGGGTGGCGCTGATCCAGGACCTGCTTGTTATCGAAAGGGTGGTGATTTAACGGTTACTGATGCTAACGTGATGTTAGGAAAAATACAACCTCAATATTTTCCTTCTATTTTTGGAGAAGAGGGAAATTTACCTTTAGATAAAGACATTGTTTGCCAAAAGTTTAGTCAATTAGCACAAGAGATTAATAATAACTCTGAAGAAGTTGCAGCAGGATTTATCCAAATTGCCGTTGAAAATATGGCCAATGCGATTAAAAAAGTATCTCTACAACGGGGCTATGATATTACTCACTATGTCTTGACAAGCTTTGGAGGAGCAGGAGGACAAGTCTGTTGTTTAATTGCTGAAAAATTAGGGATTAAAACAATTTTAATTCATCCTTATGCAGGTGTTTTAAGCGCTTATGGGATGGGATTAGCTGATATTCGAGTTATTAAAGAAAGCGCTGTTGAACAGCTTTTAGAAGCCCCTATTATACCTTATTTAATTCAGATTTTTTACTCCTTAGAAAAAGAAGCCCGTAGGGAACTTAATTCTTCTGAAGCAATTGGACAAGAAGATGTGATTAAAAAAGTTAATCTTAAATATCAGGGAACAGACTCTACTTTATTAATTGACTTTGAGTCAGAGATAGACAAAATGCGGCTTAAATTTGAAAATGAACATCATACACGCTACGGTTTTATGCAACCTCAAAAATCTTTAATCATTGAGTCTATTTCCCTAGAAATTAAGCAAAAAATGGACACCCCCGAAGAACCTTCTCTCTCCCGTCATCGTCCCCTCAATCAACCCCCTCAACCCATAGAAACAGTGTCAATTTTTACCCATAATCATTGGTATGATACCCCTGTCTATCGTCGGGAAGATTTAGAAGTTGGCGATCGCATTCAAGGCGCTGCGATTATTGTTGAAAAAATTAGTACCATTATTATTGAACCCTCCTGGCAAGCTAAATTAACCAGAGAAAATCATTTAATCCTAGAGAGTAAGTTACCATAATGAAAGTGTGATTAGTACCAAGGAATAACTCAAACATGGATGCAATGACCTTTTTCCAAAAAAGTGCAGGAAAATGGCGCTCAAAACGCACAACCCACCATTTAGCCTTCAGACGAGCAGAATTAGGCAATTCTGAAATCTTTATTGAAGCGCTTCCCCCCGATCATCCCAAAGTCATCGAAATTTGTCAGTTACATGAATTTGATCCCACACTGACAGTAGGAGGAGCATTTGTCAGTTGGGATGGTACAATGGCATGGGATAAACAAGATGAAAATCATGAAGGATCGACTGTTTTTGCTTTAATTCCTGACAAAGACGCTGATAAAAAAGGAATTCTGCTCAGAGATAGGGGCTATGCAGAAATTGTTCCTGTTGCAGGACAATATAATATTGATGAAGAAGAAGCTTTAGTCTTAGTGACAGAATATGAGACAATGAGTATTGTAGAACGATTTTGGTTTGCTGCCCCCAATATTCGCATGAGAACTAGCGCCGTTAAGCGCTTTGGTGGCTTTAATAGCGCTACTTTCTGCACCGAAATTAAAGTGGAAGGGGAAGAAGAAACCCCAGACACCAATGCTCAAATTCCTGATAATCTATCCTATTCTTTAACTGGGTGGTAGGATAGGCTTCGCTCATCTTATAGTTTCGTAGTAAGGGCTTTAGCCCTACTGGATAGTAGATGGTAGGATGGGCTTCGTCTATCTTATAGGTTAGTAGTAAGGGTTTTAGTCCTACTTTTCGCCCTAAAGGGTCCTACTACAAGCTTTTTGAGGTGGGCAAAGCCCACCCTACACTTACTCAATATATAATAAAAATGACATCAATTTCACAACCTAATACTTTATTACAAAAAACCATTAATCAAACTAAATTGGCTCTTTCCACAGGGGCATTACAACCCATTGCCACAGAATACCAAGTAATTGAAGATCAAGGAATCTCCTTTGTGGTGAGAATTCTGGTTAATTTAATTCGCAAAGAAAAAGCAAAGCAAGAAAAACCACAAGATTTTAATCCTTTTTTGCCATACGAAAAAGATTTATTTGTCAGTGATATTTCTGATACTCATTTATGCTTATTAAATAAATACAATGTCGTAGAAAATCACTTACTCATTGTTACTCGTGACTTTGAAGCGCAGGAGAACTATTTAACCTTAGCTGATTTTACAGCCTTAGCTTGTGGCTTAAAAGAAATTGATGGTTTAGGTTTTTATAACGGAGGAAAATTAGCAGGTGCTAGTCAAAAACATAAGCATTTACAACTTGTTCCTTTTCCCTTAGTACCTAATCAAAAAACATTACCCGTGGAAATAGTGCTGCAACAGGCAAACTTTAATCAAGGGATAGGTGTTACCCCTTTATTCAATTTTCCTCATGGCATTATTTTACTCAATCATTTTAAGAATCCTGAAATACTTTTCAAAACTTATGAGCATCTTTTAAACCATTTAGGAATTGAGAAAAAAGGAATAATATGTCCCCATGCTTATAACCTATTAGTCACTCGAAACTGGATGATGATGGTTAAGCGCTGTCAAGAAACCTATCAAGACATTCCTGTGAATTCACTAGGGTTTTCAGGCGCACTATTAGTTAAAAATCAAACACAATTAGAGTTATTAAAACAGATTACTCCCTTACAACTCTTAAAAGAGGTATCTTCATCTATCTAATAAAATAGATAAATAAAGTTTGAATTGTAGAATTGTAGGGTGGGTAAACCCTGATAAACTTTTGAAACTAACGAGAAATTTATGTGGTTTGCCCACCATCCCAACCTGATAATTATAATACTGACTTGATATAGCATTTTTATGAGTTCCTACTTAGACTTAGTTATAAATGTATTTTAGCTGGTTTTCCCGACATGATGGTGGAGAATGTCTAAAATAACACAATTAGCCTGTAATGGGTTACGGCACCAATTAAAAGTTATAAGGTTTCCCCCAAAATCATCCCTGTAACTAACCCATCCAGGAGATGTATAAGTTTTACGATAAATGTATCTTAAGCTTAATAACCAAATTCTAGATCCTCTAGGTGTTCCCTCAATTCATCCATCAAGTCTTCCATGTATTCCTCTTGTCTGCGTACTAAGCTTGGAGGACCCGCCAAAAAGGTTTTAACCGTTATTTTTTTATCTTTAAAATCCTTGACAAATTGATGAACTTCTGCTAATAACTCTTCTTGTTGTTCTAATTCTTTAAGCGCTATTGAGATGGGATCAATTTTTTCCCGTTTAGCCCGTCGGTAGTCAGTTACCATTTCACCTTCTGGCGAGCGCCGTACTAACTTTAATTCATCTAGGAGAGCATCATATTGTTGTCTAAGGACTTGAGTTTCTTTTTCCAACAAGCGACAATGACGAGTTAATTCATCTTCTTGATCCTCAGCGCTCGCTTCCCCTTCTAAATGCTGTTTTTCTAATTCTAAGAGTTTAGCAAAATCTTGTTCTCGATAGGCACGGTTTAATTCCTTCATAATTTCTGTATGGCGTGTCTTCGTTTCTTCATCTGTCACTTTATCAGGGTGAAACACTTCTGCTAGTCGTAAAAACGTTTGGCGAATATGGCGAATGTCTTCTTTTTTGTCAAATTTAGAGACTGTTTCTTCTTGGGGAAAGGACCCCGTGCGATCTCGAAACTCATTAAAAAATTCTTCTTCCTCATCCGTATCTTCAAACAATTCATCTAACTCCTCATCTTCATCTTCCTCATCAGATGGAAAAAGTAAGCCTGAGTCTTGTAGCGCTTCATAGAGTTGAGAAATTTGATGACGGGTTTTCTTACCCATTTTCCGTTTATTGAAAATCTCCTCAAAAAATTGATGAATATCTTGGGATAACTGAGCAATTTTCTCTACATGAGGGCGACTTCCTTGGAATATTTCTGTAGCAATGTCTCGCATTTGGGTGACAAAATTGGCTAATTCCTTCTGTTTACGGGTAATCTGTTTCAGAAGCCATTTTTTTTCCTGTTCTAAGTGATCTCTTCGCAGATGAAGCTCAGAAAGGGCGAGGGTTGTTTCTGGGTTAGAAGTCATGGATTAAGACTCTAAGAATAAATCAAGGTTAATTTTAACAAAAAACGGCACTAGGATTGGTCTGACCTGTAGGAGGTGTAGGAAGCATAAATACCTCATTCCCTCTCTCCCCTCTTCCTCTGTTATATTAAATCGAGATATACCTATCCCCGTCCAATCTTCTCCTCACCTCATAGCCAAATAACCAACTGATGAGGTTTTTATGAACATCTCTTTACGAACCAGTTTGAGCATTATCTCCCTTGGTTTGATTACCCTTTCCTCCCTTAATATTCCGCTTTTAGCCAATCCTGTCCCTCCTTCCCTCATATCTCAAAATACAAAAGCTAAATCCGAAACCCTTACCAAAGCAGAGATTCAAACGATTATCGACAGTATCGAGAAAGCGAGAAAAGAAGACGATGTTGACGGGGTTTTAAAGCACGTTGCTCCCTTTATCCATTCTAGAGTTAGTGTAGAATTAGAGAAACAAACCATCATTTTTGAGCTTGATGGACTAGCAGAACATCGTCAGTACTTAAGCGAGACTTACGATTTCATCGAGAATCGGAAAATCCTTGATAGACAAGTCGATATTCGTATTGCTCAGGATGGACAAATGGCTGTTGCTTTAATCTATGAAGAAGTAGAATATATAACGGATGAAGGGGGCAGTATTTTGACTGAAAGCGTTGACACCTTGCGCTTTGGCCTAGTTAATGGTCAGCCAATGGTGGTTTCCGCTACCCTAAAAGGATGGTTAGCGCCCACTCCATCTCAAAGTAGAAAGTAATTTTTTGATGACGTTTAAATTATCTTGACAATTGAGCCATGAAACACCAATTAACCACAACACAACTAATTGCCCTCAGTACTGCCACCTTATTTGCCCCCATAGTTGTCAATGTAGCCCCCGCTAAGGCAAGTTTTGGGGACTTTATGTTAGGAGTTGGGGTAGCAGCAGGTGCAGGTGCAATTATTCGTAACAATAATCGAGCAGCACAAGAGCGCTATCGTCCCGTCCCCCCCGAACAAGAATACTATCGAGGAGTAGAAGATGGTACAAATGGGGTAAGATATGACAACCCTCGCAATTCTCCCGACTATGATCGGGGTTATCGGGTAGGTAGTCAAAGAAGACGGTAATTCAAACAGTAGGATGGGCAAAGCCCATCAACATAAATTGGGAATTGGGAATTATGAATTATGAATTATGAATTATCTTCTGATACCTAACTTCCCACACTCCCCACACCTCTCTCAACTTGACGGAGTACTGCTCACCTCCTGTTACTTTTAAGGGAAATTCGGGCATCCTAGATACTAGCGTATAAGACTTCGCTATGCTGACTCCGCCATGAATACCATCCCTCCCTTCCGTCACATTCTAATTATCGAAGATCAAAAAGCTCGTCGTATTGTCGCCCTTGAAGACTCCACTTATGCAGTCGGTCGTGAATCCAGTAATGATGTTGTTATCTATGATCGGGTGGTTTCTCGTCATCATGCGACCTTACTGAGAATTAAAGTAACTCCTAAACCCGATAGCTATTCATACCGCATCATTGATGGCGATTTACACGGCAATCTTAGCACCAATGGTCTGATGATTAATGGTAAGTCTGTCAAAACCCATGACCTTAAACATGGGGATGTTATTCTTTTTGGTAGTGACTCTAAAGTCAGCTATTATATCTTGTCAACTTCCCTAAAAATTGCCCTCTTTAATCCCTCAAACGATGATGAACTGTCTCTTTTAGATGAAGAGGCCACAATGCTCAATGAGGACAGTAATAAATCTACCCTTATTACGGGAGAAGAATGGCAACAACCAGCCTCTGCTACCCCAGAAACCAATGACAAAAGCGCTGTTAATCAAACTGAATTAGTCAGACTTGCTTCTTTTCCGGAACTAAGTCCCAATCCAATTATAGAAATGAACTTTGCTGGAGATATTACTTATTTGAATCCGGCTGCCAGTATTAAATTTCAAACCATTCATCAAGAAAAACTCAACCACCCTATCTTAAATGGATTATTAAGTGAATTTAAAAATACAGAAGGGGGAAATTTATTTTTAAGAGAAGTTCAAGTCAACGACGAAACCTTTGAGCAATATGCTCATTACCTGATTGATACTCAGTTAGTTAGAAGCTATTTATTTGATGTTAGTGAACGAAAAAGGGCGGAAAAAATCCTTCAATATCGAGCATTCCACGACACCTTAACTGGATTACCGAATCGGAATTGGTTTGATGAACAATTAGACATTGCGATCGCTCAAGCGGAACGGACAGAAAGCATACTCGCTATTATGTTCCTTGATTTAGATTGCTTCAAAAATATTAATGATACCCTTGGACATCGGATTGGCGATCAAGTCCTCGAAAAATTTGGTCAACGATTAGATAGTTGTGTGAGAGCAGGGGATATTGTCGCCCGTTGGGGAGGAGATGAATTTACCTTACTACTAAGTAATATTAAGAGTGCAGAAGATTCAATTCATCTAGCGCAACGCATCTTAGAAGAGATGAAGCAACCCATTGAAGTTAATGAGCATCAACTCCATGTCAAATGTAGTCTTGGTATTGCGATTTATCCTCAAGATGGAACAGATAGGGAAACCCTCCTTAAAAATGCAGATGCAGCCCTATATCGGGCTAAAGAACGGGGACGCAATCATTATCGCTTCTATAGCTCTACCATGACCTCTAAAGCTTCTATAATGCTCAAATTAGAGAATTTACTGCACGATGCCCTCAAAAATAATGAATTTACCCTCAACTATCAACCCCAGTTGCATCTTAAAAACCAAAAGATTACGGGAATGGAAGCGCTCCTACGTTGGTATCATCCCGAATTAGGTCATGTCTCTCCTTTAAAATTAATTCCTTTAGCAGAAAAAACAGATTTAATATTTCCCATTGGCGAATGGGTTCTAAAAACCGCCTGTAAGCAAAATCAAGCCTGGCAAAAAGCGGGATTTCCTCCTATCCCCATTTCTGTCAATTTTTCACCTCGACAGCTTCAACATCCCCATTTAGTGGCAATGGTACAAGAAACCCTTGATAAAACAGGGATGGAATCTCAATGGTTAGAGGTAGAGGTAACAGAAACCACCATCATGCAAAATGCTGAATTAGCTTTGGATATGATGCAAGAATTAGAGAAATTAGGGGTACGTCTCTCAATGGATGATTTTGGCACAGGATATTCTTCTTTAAGCTACTTACAGAAATATCCTTTCCATACCCTCAAAATTGATCAATCCTTTATTAAAAATTTGCCCGAAAAACCCCAAGATGAGGCGATTATCTCAGCCATTATTGCCTTGGGACGTAGTTTTAACCTACGAGTGGTTGCGGAAGGAGTGGAAACCCTACAACAATTAGAGTTACTTCGTCGCTTACATTGTCAGGAAATTCAAGGCTTTTGGTTTAGCCGACCATTATCAACGGAAAATGCAACCCAGCTTTTGATGCAGAATGCTTAGAATTATGAATTATAAATTATGAATTATGAATTATGAATTATGAATGAGTCGAAATTCACAATTGATCAAGAATATCAATTTCGATAATTTTCCAAGTAGAATGATCAGCAATAATGATAATCTTAGCTTGATATTGATTATTACGAAAATGGGTATGTCCAAAATGATTAATAGAACCATTGACTTGCCAAGTGACTTGTGCTGAAAAACCTTGATTTTGGGGTTTAACTTGACTGAGATTAATAATTGTTAAATCTTCAATCTTCATTTTTATACCCTCTACACTATTATTATCAAGTGATTTCAGATGACCTAAATAGGTTGTTGCTAGATATTCTCCTGTAATACTCAAAGCTAGTTGATCATAGATATCTTCTTGTGTAGAAAATTCAAGAGCATAATAGACATTAGTTAGAGTTTCTTTAAAATTAAAGAGGCTTGTTGATTGGTAGGTTGATAATAGCTAAAGTGAAAGAATGGTAGTTTGATTTGCCAAACTGTATAAGAAATAATAATGGCAGGGATAAATAATCTAAGTAAAATAAATTGATGATTGTTAGAAAATTTTGGCTTATGACTAAACTTAATTACTAATAGACTGATCAATATTAATAATGAAAGCAGAGGAATTTTAATAC
>JBFRWQ010000054.1:0-2986 GCA_051439665.1 Microcystaceae cyanobacterium
GAGCTCCTCTTCAGGCAATAAATTTTTCACCTCTCGGCACATTGGGTATTAGCAGTCGTTTCCCACTGTTGTCCCCATCCTGAAGGCAGATTCTCACGCGTTACTCACCCGTCCGCCACTAAGTACCTAAGTACTCCGTTCGACTTGCATGTGTTAGGCACGCCGCCAGCGTTCATCCTGAGCCAGGATCAAACTCTCCGTGTTGATCTTTTCAAGTCAAGAATATCTATTCTCTCCTCTGGCTCCGGCTTCCTTTTTGTTAGTTAACCGGATTCCTTATCTTTAAACTTCCCTTACTAGGTCTCCCTAGAAAGGAATTATTTGCTTTTGACAAGGGGTTGATGTATAATTCCTTCAAACTCTTAAGTTGTCTAGGTTCGGGGCGGGTCGGTTCGCTCTCGCTCTCAACCGCGCATTTACCAATATAGCTAATCTCACCCTTGGTGTCAACTTTTTTTGGCAAACTTTTTCTCAACCTCTACACCCCCCTCCCCACAAGCGTTTCAGAACCTCTAATCTTTGCAACAAAAAAGAAACTTTTGGGAAATTTTTAATTTTTTAGAAGAGCATAAATGCTCTTGACAAAATGGCCTTAATAGGAATAAGACGCAACAAAATTGTCATCGTATCAAGTCCCCCATATTGGCAGAAATATCTTGACCTGATTTAATGTCAAGATCGAGAAAAACCTTTAAGCTGTAGGCTATGGTGAATCTGTCCCCTAAACAACAGGTTATGATAAGCTAATCGCTTCTTAACCCAGTCTTTACCTAAAACTGAACATCTACAAATAGCTTAAACAAGGAACAAATTATGCAAACCCTATCTAATCAAAATGCTATGGGAAATGGAACACCTAATATAGAGGACGATCGCACAGGGATTGATGTACAGACCCTGCGTCGTGCCATTTTAGATAATTTACTCTACATTCAAGGGAAATATCCCGAAATTGCGACCCAGAATGATCTTTATATGGCGTTAGCTTATACGGTACGAGATCGCTTACTAAATCGCTGGTTAAGTTCTGTCAAAACCTATCTCACGGGAAATGTGAAAAAGGTTTGTTATTTCTCAGCAGAATTCCTTGAGGGTCCCCATTTAGGGAATAACTTAATCAATTTGGGCATTTTCGACCAAGTACAACAAGCGGTTGCTGAATCTGGTTTGGATTTAAAAACGTTAATTGATATAGAAGAAGAACCAGGGTTAGGAAACGGAGGATTAGGTCGTCTAGCTGCCTGTTATTTAGATTCTCTGTCTAGTTTAGAAATTCCTGCCATTGGATATGGAATTCGCTATGAATTTGGTATTTTTGACCAAGAAATTAAAGATGGTTGGCAGGTTGAAATTACTGATAAATGGTTAAAGTATGGTAATCCTTGGGAAATTGCTCGGCCAGAATCAGAGGTATTTGTTAGTTTTGGTGGGAGTACTGAATCCTATACCGATGATGAAGGGGTTGAACGAGTGCGTTGGGTTCCTGGATATGTGGTTAAGGGAATTCCTTATGATACACCAATTTTAGGCTATAAGGTAAATACAGCTAATACTTTACGGTTATGGCGCTCAGAAGCTTGTGAATCTTTTGATTTTCAGCGCTTTAATGTGGGTGACTACTATGGTGCAGTTAATGATAAAGTCCGTTCAGAGAATATTTCTAAGGTACTGTATCCTAATGATGAACCAATACAAGGAAAAGAATTACGCCTTGAGCAGCAATATTTCTTTGTCTCTGCGTCTTTACAGGATATGATTCGTATCCATCTTCATAATAACCCTAATTTAGATAATTTTGCTGAGAACTGGGCAGTTCAACTGAATGATACCCATCCTGCGGTAGGTGTGGCTGAATTGATGCGTTTGTTAATAGATATTTATCATTATAAGTGGGATAAAGCGTGGAGAATTACCAAGAATACTTTTGCTTATACTAACCATACCCTATTACCAGAAGCGCTGGAAAAATGGCCATTAAGCATTTTCGGTTCACTGTTACCTCGTTTATTGGAAATTATCTACGAAATTAACCGTCGTTTCCTTGATCGAGTGCGTCTCAAATATCCTGGAGACAACTACAAGTTATCTGTTCTTTCTCTCATTGATGATAGTGGAGAACGATATGTGCGGATGGCTAATTTAGCCACAGTGGGATCACACCATGTCAATGGGGTGGCTGAATTACACTCAGAATTGGTTAAAGAAACCATTTTACGGGACTTTTACCAAATGTTCCCCGAACGTTTTACTAATGTTACTAATGGCGTTACTCCTCGTCGTTGGATTGCATTAAGTAACCCCCGTTTAACCCAGTTAATTACTTCAAAAATAGGGGAAAACTGGCTGAAAAATCTCGATGAGTTGAGTCAAATAGAAGAATATGTGGAAGATGATGGATTTCGCTCTGCTTGGCGTGATACGAAACGGAGTATTAAGCAAGATTTAGCCGACTATATTCAGGAAAAAGTGGGAACGACGGTTAATCCTGATGGGTTATTTGATGTTCAGGTTAAACGGATTCATGAGTATAAACGGCAACATCTCAACGTTTTACACATTATTACCCTGTACAATCGGTTAAAAAGTAACCCTAACCTTGATGCAGCCCCTCGTGTCTGTATTTTTGGCGGAAAAGCAGCGCCTGGGTACTTTATGGCCAAACGGATGATTAAGTTAATTACGGCGGTAGGAGATGTGGTTAATAATGATCCATATATCGGCGATCGCTTAAAGGTCATTTTCCTTCCTGACTATAATGTTACCTTTGGTCAACGGGTTTATCCCGCCGCCGATTTATCCGAACAAATTTCCACCGCAGGGAAGGAAGCGTCAGGGACAGGTAATATGAAATTCTCCCTTAATGGTGCGTTAACCATTGGTACATTAGATGGGGCGAATGTGGAAATCCGTGAATGTGTTGGGGCTGATAATTTCTTCCTCTTTGGCTTAACCACTCCTGAAGTAGCCGAGTTAAAAGCATCGGGTT
>JBFRWQ010000055.1:0-3774 GCA_051439665.1 Microcystaceae cyanobacterium
CACCAAAGCCATTGAAGGGATCTCGGCAATTATCACTGGCAAAGGCAACAGCAATCTCAGCATTATTTAATTCATGAACTCTTGTTACCCCTCGCCACATAGGAGTTAGATTTGCTTTTCGATCCTGCAAAAAGAGATTACAGATCGGCAAACTAATTACCTTAATCTTAGCTTTTTTGACCCATTCAATGGTCTTGTTGACTTGTGGCTCATCCTGAACAGCTAAACTACAGCAATGTCCACAAACAATGGGCTGCTCAAAATCAAGCTTAATCGCAGTTTCCGCTACTTTTTGTAAAGAAATTGAATTGGGATTCCCATTTTCATCCACATGAAAGTCTAAGGCTAATTTTCTTTCTTTTGCTAGTTGAAAAACTCGGTCTAATTGAGACTCTAATTGAGGACTCATTATTGCAAATCCCCCTAATATCCCATCATTTTCTGCCACTAAATCGGCTAATTTTATACCGTCTGAAGATAAGAAATAATCCAGAGGAACTAAGCAGACTGCTTGTAAATCTAAGCGCTCTTGCCACTCTTTTTTGAGGTCTTGAAATATCTTAAATCGAATCTTTGCCTGTTCTCCCCAAGAATCAATATGAGTCCGAATAGCGGTTGTGCCGTGGGCATAACTACATTTTAAGCCAAATTCCATCCGTCGATAAACGTCTTCTGGTTGACAATAGTTTTGATCATCTTGTTGAACTGTTTTTAAAGCAGTAGCAAACGTTCCATCTAAATTAGGCGATCGCAGCCAGGTATGTCCTTTATCTAGGTGGGTGTGGCTATCAATAAACCCTGGTAACACCATTTTTTTCTCTAGGTCTAAAATAGGTGTCTGAATATCTGTTAAAGGAGATGTTTGAAGGGTTTTAATGATTCCTTTTTCAATTTTTAAATGAACTAAACAGAGTCCTTCGTTATCTGGCTGAATATCTTGAACACCTTCTAATAAAGAACTGGGTATATGAGCATTTTTTAACCAATAAGAGTCACTGTTAGGGAGTTGCATAAGATTTTTTCAGTAAAGAACTGGGTATATGAGCATTTTCTAACCAATAAGAGTCACTGTTAGGGAGTTGTCTAAGATTTTTTCAGTAGTGGATTGTTTCACCTAAAATGAGGCAATAGATATTATGCGTTTATTCTATGATTTGATGGGCAAAGCCGATCCTACATAATGTACCAAATTAGCTGAAACAGACCAGTAGGTTGATGGGCGTAAGCTCAATACTGTTTGGTTAAGTTTGAAAAGTTTATGAAATAGAGAATGTGATACCAAATCCGACTTATAAAACATAGTTTTCCTTTTTAGCCTGAAACCCTCCTGCCTCCTGCTGAGTGCCCCCTGCCTTGCCTCATTGATAACTGGGTTTTGTTAACCGGATTTGGTATGAGAGGTGTGGGGGGTGTGGAGAAAATGAATACCCCTCTTCCCCTTTTTTGTCTCAACAGATAACCAACAAACCAAAATAGTATTGGGCGCAAACCTTGCGCCCCTACAATGTACTTAAATTTATTTATCTTCTTACTTAGAAGAACGTAAAGATGGAGCAGAGTCTAAGGATGCTAGGGTAGATAAATTGGCATTTTGATAATAATGGGTCAAAATTTGGTCATAGGTAACGCCTTCTGTGGCTAAAGCGTAAGTTCCCCATTGACTCAAACCAATACCATGACCATACCCTCGGCCTTGTATTTGAAATGTCCCATTTACATTGGAGACAGTAAATAGAGTACTTCTTAAGCCTAAAGCTTGCCGTAATTTAGTCCCACTCAACCGTTTTGATCCCCTTGATCCCACAATTTTCATGGTCACAATGCGTCCGTGGGGCGTGGTTCGTTCAGGTGTCAATGAGCGAATTGAGCCTATTCCCCCAATCAGACGACTGATTTGTGAGACGCTGTAGGTCTTAGTCCATTGAAAGACAGGGGCAGATTGATCATAATCAGCAACCCCTCGTAAATAGGGTAAGGGAGATGACCACACATCCTCTACGTTTTCCGTATGTCCCCCAGAGGAAGAATGGAAAGCAGAGAGTATAACTTGACCATTGTAGGTCATCACCTGTCCAATGGTACTATTTACTGCGTCTTGGGTACTGACAAATTCTGTATCTAAGCCCTTATAGACTTGGGTTCTAGTGGTGGTATCCAAATCGTAGTAGCGGTTAGCTGATTTAGAGACTTTATGGAGGGCGTAGGTTCGGGCGGCTACAGCTTGAGCTTTCAGTGCTTCTAGTGGCCAGGAGGGGATTGCTTCTCCCCCTACTACACTGTAGAGATATTCTTCTAAATCAACAATATTGAGGGCTGTTACCCCTTGTCCCATGCGAATTAGGCGAATACGGCCTCGATACCAGCGATCGCCAATCCAAACCACACCATCATCTGTGGGTTCAATAATTAGCTGATGTCCTCTCCATCTTTCTATCGCTACACCGCTTCCACGAGGGGTTGCTGAAATAGCCTCCATCGCTTCAATTTCACCTAATTCTCGGCCAGCGATATCTTTAACTACCGCAGGAGTAGAGCTTCCGACTTTAACGCTACCAACTCCCTTGGTAATCGCAATACGTAATTCTTTAGCTTCGACAGGAATGAGCCATAGTAGCCAAAGGAGTCCCGATAAACATCCCACACGGCTTAACCATTTGCAACGGCATAATTCCCAGATTAAACGGGTTGGGTTAACCATTTTTAGTTTTCTCCTCACACACTCTCGAATATAATAACTCAACTTTTCAGCAATAGGATCTCTAAATCTTGGTTTTTGTCTGTGTTCTTATTGAAGGCTTACTGACAAATTACTGTAATTATTAGCCAAAAAAGTCCCCTGACAGTATCAGGGGAATAAAGCAGGAGATTTAAAGTTTTTTTGACTAAAAGCAAGATAGTCTGTAGATATATCTCTACCATATTTTTCTTGTTCTCAAATGACGGTGATCTTGATTCACTTGTTATGGTGATTTTCATCACTTCTAAGGAATAGCCCGTAACAGGATGTTTCCATGTCTCAGCTTTACGCTGTTCATAGAAAGTGATAAATTTTCGTCGTCCCTCGTCACTCAGGCAGACTTGTTGCCCTTGGATGTCAAAATCGGCTGATTCATCCCATTGATTGCGATTGATAGATGTAACAACGGGAATATAGACCAATGGAACTCGAAAAACTTCCATTTCTAAGTAGAAAGTCCCATCAGTCAAGGCTTGATATTGACAGATGCGCCGTTGAATACTACCTGAACGAGTATCCACACTACCGACACAACGGCCGCCTCCTGAGACAAAGTGAATGCCAACATCCTTATAAGAAAGAAAATGAAGGGCTTGAACTGAGAAGCTATTATTAACTATTAACTATTAACTTTTCACTAATCACTGCTAATCCTGCACCACTAGCTTCTGCGGTAATACTAATCACTCGAAAAACAGCCAAAGCGCTTAATAGTATTCCTGGCATAAATATGGATTCTAAAAAAATTAAAACTGTTGTTTCAAAAACACCCACTCCTCCTGGAGCGCCTGGAATAATTAATCCTAATAACCAAGCTAAACTAAAGACACTAAGTAGTAGGGGAAGTTGGGCTATATTAATCGGGATAAATGCGAAAAGCGCTAACATAAAGCCAATTGCCCTTAAAATCAGAAATCCCAAGGAACTCAATAAGGGCAACCAAGGATATTTGTCAAGTGCAATAGTAGTAACTTCATTATCCCTATCCTTTATTTTAAGCTGTTTAACAACTTTTAAAACAGAATTAAAAAAGAACG
>JBFRWQ010000056.1:0-23647 GCA_051439665.1 Microcystaceae cyanobacterium
GTTCTATGAGGTTATCAGTAGAATTCATGTCAGGGAACAATTTTTGTAGCGCTTTTTTCGGTTGAAATTCTGCTAGGGTGAGAATTTCTGGTGGAATTTTCTGGCCGAGAATCTTAGGGAGTAAGTCACTATCAGAGAAAAAGATACTTTCTATTTCAGGAATCGCTAAAATGACTTTCACCAAATCTGTGTTAATTGCGACACTTTCAATAATATCTTGAAAACTTCGGCGACGTTCTTCTATTAGATGAGGGTGAGTAGAATCAGCGTTAATTACAATCGCAACAGGAACTTGTCTTTTAACTACTAGAGAACAAGCCAGAGATGTTACATCATATAGACTACCTGCGTCAACTAAATAAACATCTTGTAGTAATTGGGATGGCAAAATCTGTTTGAAGAGTTGCACATCTAATTTTTCTTCACAAACGATGTAAGCTTTCATGGAATGTTTTCCTCCTTAATATTATAATTGGGTAAGCCATGCTCTACACAGTAACGGTATTTTAATTTTAAAAATTCACCAATCTTTTCTTCTTGTAAAGCATATTCTATCTCTTTTCCACTCCATAAAAGAATGGCCTGTGGTAGAGAAAAAGAGGACAGATAACGGGCAGGAGAGGTAAAACCTGTTCGACTGAATACAACTCCAATTGTACTCGCAGGACGGCGTAAAAGTTGATTACGAAGTTTGGCAATAGGGGCAACATCAACATTATTATCTGCAAAGTCTTTACTTTCCACTAAACAAGATAATCCTTCACAGTAAATAACCCCATCAATTTGTTCTATTTCTTCGTTGAATAGTTTGACACTATAAGGCCATTTTACGTCGGCACCATCTAACTGAAACGCTCGTAAAATCAGATACTCAAAGGCTTTACCACCTTCCCAGTCGGGTGTGTTGCGATCGCCAATCTGATGCCATAACCGCTTCAAATCATCCCATTGACATAATTGAATTCTCCTTTCATAGTCTGATGCTGTCGCCAATTATATACCTCCTTAAATCTTGAGCATTCTCATTGAGATAGATATGACAAAGTAAGTGTCATAGTATTACTAAACTAAACCTTCTTGTCTCATTTTAGGGAAAGTCTGGCCAAAAGGGACAAATTGACCGACAATAGTAACAGATAACCAAAGGAGAACCGATTTTATGTTGGCCTATTTTCTAGCGATCGCCCTCGCCCTTGCCAGTTTATTCCTATATCTATCGGCATTCTTAGCGCGAGATATTCACCGACAAGATGATTTTCTTTGGAGTGGGGTGGGTTTATTTTACGCCCTAATTCTCTGGATTTGCGCAGGACAGGTAAGAGGAAGTATTTTACTCGGCCAAGGGGCTGCTGTCGCCCTTGTTTTATCCTTTGGTTGGCAAACCATCCAATTACGTCGTGCGATCGCTAATCCAGATCAACCCATTGATACTGAAGGATTTTCGGTCATGGCGTGGCTAAAAGAGCGCTTTTTCCCGAAAAAATCTCCCTCTGTCCCTCCTAAAGCTGAATCACCTTCAGAAGCGGTGACAGAAGCACCTCCTCAACCAACAGAAACTGAGAAAGAAGACTCAACTCCCGTTGTTAAGCCTACTCCTACAGAGGAAGAAATGATTGTGGAAGAAGAAGAAGAGATAGTAATGACTGAATCTTCTGTTGATGTGGCGGTTGCTGAGGAAATCCCAGATGACAATTCACTCGATGATATCCTTGAAGACTTAGAAGAAGATAGCAAAGACGAAACAATACCTACTGCATCAGACACTACATTGAAAGAAACTCTGATTGAAGACTTAGAAGAGAAACAAGGAAACCCCACCGTATCAGAGACTACATTGAAAGAAACTCTGATCGAAGATTTAGAAGAGAAACAAGAGGAAGAAGGAAACCCCATCGTATCAGAGGCTACATTGAAAGAAACTTTGATCGAAGACTTAGAAGAGAAACAAGAGGAGGAAGGAAACCCCACTGTATCAGAAGCTATATTAGACGAAGATAGTTTTGATTTTGAGCCTTATATTTCTGATAATGACGCAGAAACAGTGATTGAGTCTTATACTCCCCCAACAATTAATCCAGTTGTTACAGAGACAGAGAAAAGTGAAGAAACCATCGAAACAAAAGAAGATAAAGGGAAATTATGAATTATGAATTATGAATTATGAATTGTGAATTGTGAATTTAACTGTGGGTAGGTTTTGTCTTGAAATAATGGCATAAAAGCAACAAGTTACTGACTAAACCTTCCCCTACACATTCAATTGTTTACTGATTACTGATTACTGATTACTGATTACTGATTACTGATTACTGTTTATGATGCAACTTCTTTCTGTTAATGTGGGACTTCCTAAAACAGTCTCCTATCAAAATAAAACCACGACTACAGGTATTTTTAAAGTGCCTGTTGATCATCCTGTTAGACTAAGACAATCAAATTTAGAGGGAGATGGACAAGCAGATTTAGAAAATCATGGTGGTTTTGATAAGGCTGTTTATATTTATTCTTACGATTATTACCCCTATTGGCAAGAAATTCTACAACGAGATCACCTTGAATTGGGATTATTTGGTGAAAATTTTACAGTGAGTGAAATGGTAGATACTCAAGTTCATATTGGGGATACTTTTAAAGTAGGAGAAACGATTATTCAAGTTACACAACCTCGCATTCCTTGTTTTAAATTGGGGATTCGTTTAGATGATCCTAAATTTCCTCCCAAATTTCTCAAGAGTGGCAGAACAGGATTTTATGTTAAAGTTTTACAAGAAGGAATAGTCAAGAAAGGAGATAACATTGAGTTATTAGACTCTGATACAAAAAAAATTACTGTTGATAAAGCGGTTCGTTTATTGTATTTTGAATCTGATAATCAAGAGGGAATTAAAGAGATTCTGTCTATTGAAGCGCTATCTGATTCATGGCGAGAGTCTTTTGAGAAAAAGTTAAAAGAGAAATAATACCAAATCCAGTTTATAATGAGGAAAGGCAGGGGGCAGGAGTAAGCTGTGACTGGATTTCAAGCGTTGTCAATGTCAAACACCTTATTTTGTACTGCTATAGGTTTTATAAGTCGGATTTGGTATAAATTCATAATTCATAATTCATAATTCATAATTCATAATTCATAATTTTTTTGTAGG
The DNA here is from genome assembly GCA_051439665.1 of Microcystaceae cyanobacterium. Lineage (GTDB taxonomy): Bacteria > Cyanobacteriota > Cyanobacteriia > Cyanobacteriales > Microcystaceae > JBGTGT01. The sequence continues at coordinate 3,144 of JBFRWQ010000056.1, forward strand.
TTGCTGAAACTGATAAACCTCTTTAATCACTTGTTGCCAACCTTTCGCCAGAGAAGCTAATAGCTGATCCCCTTTTTCTTTCGTTGCGACTGTTGCATCACCTATCACACCGCTTTGGCTTAATTCATTGGTTAACCATGCAAAGGGAAGCTTTCCTTCCATACTTAACAGGCTATTCTCAGGAAGCGCTGGAGGATATTCTTTGACAGCTTTTTCCATCTTTACTTGTTGGGGTAATAAGGATAATAATAAACTGGTTTCTGCATCTCCTGCATGAATTCCATATTCTAATTCTTGAGGAGTTAATAAATCTTTTGCTATATTGGCAACTCGCCAAGTAAAAAGAGGAAAAATAGAAAAATCAGCATACTTTTGATGAATATCTCTGGATGCAATTTCCATAATTTGGGGCTGTCCACCGTGGGAATTCATTAAGATTAATTTACGAAATCCTGCTCGATATAAATTATCAGCCACTTCTAATAAAACTTGTAATAAGGTAGTTGCCGATAAGGTAATTGTTCCCGAAAAATGCCAATGCTCATTAGATTTACCATAATATAAACAAGGTAAGGCATAAGCAGGAATATCAGACTCTAGGTTATCTAATGCTTTTCCTAGAACTCCCATTGCGATCGCAGAATCGACAATAATAGGTAAATGAGGACCATGTTGTTCAATCGCACCAACGGGTTGAATAATAACGGTATTTTCCTTATTGGGTAAGGTATCAATCTCTGTCCAACTCAGATAAGGAAAAAAGCGATGGGGGGGAATAAAGTTATGAAGCATTTTATGAATTATGAATTATGAATTATGAATTATGGATTGTGGGTGTTAGATCTTACACCTATTAACTATTCACTATCAACTATCAACTATCAACTATTAACTATTCACTTTAAGGACTACTCGGAAGCCAATATCATATAAACTCCCTTCTGCTTCAAATTTAGCACGATAAGCGCTACGACACTTATGGGGACTACTATTCCATGATCCTCCCCGCAATACTCGCTTCTGCAAGTCGCCAGAGACTAACCAAGGCCGAGCATCAGTAGGTGCATTATTATAGTTAGGATGCCAACTATCAGCACACCATTCTCGCACATTACCGTGCATATCTGCTAATCCAAAAAGATTACCAACCTTAAAACGATTGACAAAGTTGGTTTGTTTGCGATCTTTACCCTGTTTTCCCTTTCCATAGCTTCCCTTACTGCAAATTTTCCCCAAATACTCCCAGTCAACCCCTGAATAGTTAGCTAATTCGGTGGTAATTGTTTGACCAAAATGGAAGGGAGTGGTAGTATTTGCTCGGCAAGCGTATTCCCACTGAGATTCACTCGGTAAGTCGTATTTTTTGCCTGAAAATTGAGAAAGACGATCGCAAAATTCCTTAGCTTCATACCAAGACACCTGTTCAACTGGGCGTTTTCCACCCGCAAAATAAGCAGGTTTACGGGGGAGATAATGGTTAATTTCAGGCAATTTAGCCACTGATCTCCAATGCTCTTGAGTAATGGGTGTAGTACTCATCCAAAATTCATCAATTGTTACCTCATGTTGAGGAGTTTGCGATCGCAAGCAACCTTCTTCTGTGGAGGGTGATCCCATTAAAAAGTGACCACTAGGGATTTTTACCATGTCTAACGAGACTGTTTCCGTCAATTTTTCCTGATAATAAACAGCACAATGAGATTGACGTTTAATAATTTCCCCTTCTGGGTTGAGGAAAACCACTTCAAATTCTAAATCAGCCATATTAATCAAGGAAGAAGGAAGAAGGCAGGAGGCAGGAGGCAGGAGTAAGCTATGGCTGCGTTTCAAGCTTGATCAATGTCAAACACCTTACTTTGTACTGCTATATCACTATGGGATCAGATAAGATCACATTCTAATCATTCCTTACTTTACTATGTTACCCGACACCCAACACCTGATCTCAGGAACAGAATAACCCACATCCTAGTCCAGTTAGATAATTGTTTGGCTGTTTCTGATAGGCTGATAATTGAATTCTACTGCTAACTCATCAACTGTGTGGCCTTATCTTATCCCTCTCTATGATCCAGATGCTCAACATTGGGCAGCCGAAGCCCGTATCTTGCGCTGGTTAATCTTTTTCTGGCTGATAGTTGGCTTAACTGCTCTGTTTTCTGCTTCTTATAATGTTGCTGATGCAGAAACAGGCGACGGACTCTACTATTTTAAGCGCCAATTGATCTGGCTGTGGATCGGATTTATTGGATTCAATACAATTGTGCGATTGCCCTTACAAGTAATTCTCAAGCTATCTCCTTGGGGACTATTCCTCACTTTTGGCTTAATTATCGCCACCCATATTCCAGGGGTGGGGACAGAGGTAAATGGAGCGACTCGTTGGATAGCATTCGGTCCAATGTTATTACAACCGTCAGAATTGTTAAAACCCTTTCTCGTGTTGCAAAGCGCTCAAGTATTTGGTAACTGGGATCGCATTGACTGGAATACCCGTTTAGGATGGGTTGGTCTTTTTGCCATTATCCTTGCTAGTATTCTCTTACAACCCAATTTGAGTACCACTGCTCTGTGTGGGATGAGTTTATGGTTAATTGCCCTCGCTTCAGGGATTCCGATGGGTTATTTGAGCTTAACCGCTATCTCTGGGGTAGCAACAGCATTTCTGAGCATTAGTATCAAAGAATATCAACGATTACGGGTTATTTCCTTTCTTGATCCTTGGGCTGATCCAATGGGGAATGGTTATCAATTGGTACAAAGTTTATTAGCCATTGGTTCTGGGGGAATTTTCGGCACAGGCTACGGTTTATCGCAACAAAAGCTATTTTACTTACCCATTCAATATACTGACTTTATTTTTTCTGTTTTTGCTGAGGAATTTGGACTCATAGGTAGTCTATTACTCCTTAGTTTACTGTTATTGTATGCCACCTTTGCTTTACGGGTAGCGATGCGTTGTCGTCATCGGGTGAAGCGCTTAGTTGCTATGGGGGTAATGATAATGTTAGTCGGACAGTCTTTACTGAATATTGGTGTGGCAACAGGTGCATTACCCACAACTGGACTTCCTCTCCCTCTTTTTAGTTATGGTGGAAGTTCAAGTTTAGCTAGTTTATCCCTCGCTGCTTTATTGATTCGAGTGGCAAGGGAAAATGATCAGAATAAGGTGGTGAAAATGGCAGTTAGACGGTAATCAGTTAAGAGACTAAAAGCTCTTGAATGTTTTTTTCTGATATGGAGTGGCGGAAGTCTAAAATTTCAATTAAAACTAATTTGTTCTGCTCAGAATAGTGTAATATAGTGTTTTCTTCTTGTTCTGCATAAGCAATCGGGACTTCAGAAAGTTCAATCAGTAAAATATCTACGTCTTTACTATAAGTCACTTTTTTCATAGCGAGTTCTCCTTGCAGGATAAAGGGTGATAATTAAGATAAAAGCAGCAAATTCTCGATAAACAACTCGGATGACTAAGTTATTATTAAATTTTTTTTGCGCAATTCGTTTAGACTCTTCTTTGATTTCTATTTGATCAGGATTAACGATAGTCTCGATGATAAATAGCTCCGTAATTGTAACTCCATGACTAGCTAATATTTTTATTTTATCTTGAGAGTGTTGACTAAAACGAATCTCTTTCATTTAACATCATTTATAGTTATTAAATCAATTAAGTCACATCGCCTCAATCTATAATGATCAAGCCTGATAACGCAATACCAGAATCGTAATATCGTCAGATTGGGCAGCAGTGCTACAGAAGTCGCTTATTGCTTTCTCAAGTACAGTAATAGCTGATTGAGCATTTGAACCTTTTTCAAGCGTGTTTAAAACTTCTTGTGTCCTTTCTGCGGAGAAAAGACTTTGAGCATAATTTTCGGCTTCTGTTACCCCATCTGTGTAAAGAATCAATACGTCATCTTTAGCAAAAGATAATGTATTGGTTTGATAACGTGCGCTATCATAGACACCAAGTAACATTCCTGCTTTGCTCGACAAAGGAGCAAAATATTGACCATTTCTGGCAAAAAAAGGCGGATTATGTCCACCATTGACATAAGTTAATTCTCCTGAAATCACATCCAAAATACCAATAAATAAGGTAACAAACATACAATCATCATTTCTTTCACATAAATGACGATTAATATCTTCAACAATTTCTCCTAAAGGATTTAAAGTGGAAATACTAATACGAATTAGTGTTACCGCACGAATCATAAATAAAGCAGCAGGAATTCCTTTTCCCGAAACATCGCCAACAGCTACACAAATATGTCTTTCATCTAATGGGAAAGCATCATAAAAATCACCTCCTACTTCCCTAGCAGGGGTAATGGTAGCAGCAATATCTACTTGAGGGTGATTAGGGAATATTATGGGGTCACTAGGAAGAATATTGAATTGAATTTGACTGGCCGCCGCAAGGTCTTTTTTTATTTGTTCAAATTTTAGGCTTTCTTCTAAGTTTTTTAAGGCGATTTCATCCCGTTGACGCATTCGCTTGGATAAACCTTGTAAAAGATTTTTAGAAATACCTGGAATAGTTAGTAATTCTTGCCAAAAAATATCTTCAGAGATAACCAATAACTCAGAGGATTCTACCGCAATAACATTAGCAGAAACTGGCTTATTTTCAATAATCGACATTTCACCGATGTGTTCCCCTGCTAAGATAGGAAACCCCTTCTCTTGACTGTTCTTCTTCTGGTTCAAGTCACCTAAAAAAGCACGCAATTCTCCTGATAATAAAATATAAAAATAATGGTTTTCTTCTCCTTGGGAGACAAGAATTTCATTTTCTAGTAAGGTAACAACTATACAATGCTCCAAAAGTGGCTTGAGGAAAGCAGGGTTGACTGACTCAAAAAGCGCATCTTTTGCTAAATCTAAATAGTTTAATTCGGTCGCAGGACGAGAACTAGACCATTGCTTAAGGTTGTTTTGCTGCTCCTTTGTGTTGCTTTGATTCATTTATCTGAACTGATGAATAATAATAATTAAATTAGCCCTGATCTCTTTCAAGAATTTAAGTCAAAGAAGGATCACTAATGGCATTATAAACGACAATTTTAAGATAATTCTGGTCATCTTGGCGCTGATAATAGCATTCATCGCTATAATTACGAATTAAATGGATTCCTAAACCGCCAATCTTAGCCTCTTCTAGTGTTGCTGGTAACTCAGCCTCTGGTGTTTCCAAAGGATTAAAAGGAATTCCATCATCCTCTATGGTCAGAATGACTTTTTGGTCTGATTCTATGGTAGCTAATTTGATCTGAATTTGATGAACTTGATCATCTTGATAGGCGTTATCAATGATGTTGGTAACTGCCTCTGCTAGGATTAAATCCAGACCGAAAATCGCACGATTCGATAAATTAAGACTGTCCCCTATTTCGCTCAACCATGCACTTAGTCGCTCTAATTCTTCTAGCTGGTTAGCTAGGGAAATTTGGGCAGGGGTTGATTTAGAAGTTAACATATACATCATTGATTAACTGATTAGTTTATGTCTCTGTTTTATCTAAGCAGGAGTCTCATTCAAAGCGGCAGTACAAGCTTCATCAAAATCATGATAGATAGGGATTAATTGGTCAATTCCTGCTGTGGTTAAGACTTCTTCTACCATCTTTTGAGGGGCAAAAATAACCATTTTCCCTCCCCGTTTGTCTAGGGTTCTTGCACCAGATAATAGCAGTCGGATACCGATAGATGCGAGGAACTCTACATTTTCCATATCTATGACAACATGGGCTTTTGCCGTATTAATCTGTGCATTAAAAGGCATATCGATAGCATTAGTTCCTTTGAGATCCATACGACCTTCTAGTTTGGCGTGTTTAACACCATGATCAAGGTTGGTAATGTTTAGTTCCATAACCTACTATTAACCTAAAAATTTTGTCAGTTTAGAGTCAAGGTAATTATAAATTAGTCCCTTAGATTTTACAAGTAGCCTGCTTGAAAATAGATAAAATATGTTTATATTGCATATAGATTATGCGTTATACAAATAAAACGGATGATATTCATGATAAAATGGCCGATAAGTTGTATAGTGGGTTCTTCCATTAAAATTATTATGACGGTAACTCTTGATCAAGCGATCGCTGCCATTCCTCATGCCAATTGGCCATTATTGTTACAAACACTACAACGTCTTCCAATTAAAGGTAAAGAAAACCCAATCTGGCATTTAGAGGAAAAAGAGTGGCATAAAGCGCAGCAAATCAGTCTTGAGTTACTACAAAAAGGAGATTTCAGAGCCAAATGGGAAGTTATTAAACTGTATCCCAAATTGGGAGACAAAGCGATCGCACCCTTAGCAGACTTATTAGACTCAGAGACAACAGACTATCAATGTCGCTGGTTTATTGTGCGTCTTCTCAGGGAATTTAATCATTTAGAGAGTATCTTATTACTGGTTAAGCTACTGTACGAAATCGAAGACGAAGAATTATTAATTATTGCTTATCAATCCTTATCTAACATAGGGGAATCGGCGATTGATACACTAGGGGTATTGATAAATGAAGAAGAACATCGTTTATTAGCAGTGAAAGCCCTAGCCCAAATGCGTCATCCCCACACTATTCCCTATCTATTAAGAGTGGTACATGATCCTCAACCTGAAATTCGTACTTTAGCGATTGAAGCATTAGGTAGTTTTAGAGATCCAGAAATTTTAGAAATTCTGATGGGAGGATTAACAGATACAGCAGCATCTGTGCGTAAAGAAGTAGTAACAGCACTTGTCTTAGCCATAGATGCTTATCCCCAACTTTCTAAAGTAGAAATGGTAGAAACCCTAAACCCCCTACTTTATGATGTCAGTTTAGAAGTAAGTCAGCAAACCATTTTTGCTTTGGGCAGACTAGGAAATGATGAAGCAGCAAAAGCGCTATTTCGCCTGTTAAAATCCCCTGTAACCCCTAATTATCTTAAATTAGATACAGTAAGAGCCTTAAGTTGGATTGAACGGGTATCAGCGCTTTCTTATCTGGAAGAGGGATTAAGATGGAGTGATGGAGAAATCTGTCAAGAAATCATTACTGTCTTGGGAAGAATGGACATTCCTGTATTGAAAGTAAAAGCCAGTCAAATTATCGTTGATTTTTATCACTCTTCACAAAAGTCATTAAATACTGTACTGCTTAAACAAGCGATCGCTGTTGCATTAGGAGAATTGGCACAAGATAGTGGGTTAGACTGTTTAAAAGAATTAGTACAAGAAAAAGAGCGCTCGGTTAAGTTACACGCTATTGCTGCTACTAAGAAGTTTCAGTATAGTAGGATGGTTTGATGGGCAAAGCTCATCCTAGCTTAAGTATAATAGATGACTTGATGGGCAAAGCCCATCCTACTTAAGTAAGTGATCACTGAAATGGCTCAAACTTATCCAATTTCTCAAACAATTACCACCTTTGCTGATCTTAAACAAAAGTTCAAATTATCCCCTACTGATAATGAACTATTCTTCAGTGAATGGCAACAAGAATTACCGAATTTGAGTCTCAAAGAAAAAGAAACATTAGATGAAATTAAACAAAGATTTGAACGCCATTTAGAGGACATTTTACAAATTCTTAAACAAATTGCTAAAATTATGATTGAAAATACTAGAGGTAATGAGTGATGGTTATTCAAATAGAGAAAAAGTCCTATACTCCTGAAGAATACTTGACATTAGAGGAACAAGCAACGGATAAACACGAATATCGAGATGGAGAAATTGTACTCATGCCAGGTGGAACAACTAATCACAATCAAATTGCACTTAATTTTTGTCGTAAATTTCCCTTGACAATTGATCAACAGGATTATTATATTTACATCAATGACGTTCGTTTGTGGATACCTCAATATCGCCTTTATACTTATCCTGACGTTATGGTATTTAAAGGGAAACCTATCTATCAAGGAACAGGAACAAGCAATGTAACTAATCCTTTAATTATTGTAGAGGTTCTATCTAAATCAACAAGGGATTATGATCGAACAGACAAATTTGAATATTATCGTTCCCTTCCTCAGTTTCAGGAATATATTTTAGTTGATCAATATCGCTTTTATGTTGCTCAATATTCTAAACAAGAGGATAGAAAGTGGCTTTTTAATGATTATAAAGGAGAAGAAGCTGTCTTAAAATTAGCTTCAGATGATTTTGAAATTTCGTTTAAAGATTTATATCAAAGAGTAGATTTTGAGTTAGATGAAGAGTAGAATGATTTTAAGAAAAGTTTCACAAGTATGATTAACAATGACCTTATCCCTAAAGACAATTCTTGCTCAACTCAAACAAGAACTACAGAATTATTATGGTGACAGGCTAAACCAGCTAATCTTATTTGGCTCTCAGGCACGAGGTGACGCACATCCTGACTCTGATATTGATGTCCTAGTGGTACTTAAAGGAAATGTTAATATGGGGGACGAAATTGAAAACACTAACTCTATTATTGCTCGTTTATCCTTAGAGAAAGATGCTGTTATTAGTTGTATCTTCATGGATGAATATCGATTCATTCATCGTTTTGGTCCTTTGTTAAGAAATATCCGTAAAGAAGGAATAGTACTATAGCAGTGAACAGTTATCAGTTATAGTCGTTTCAAATAAGTTTGAGACATCCCGAATCTGAGCATCTTGCTCACTATCACAACAACAACAGAGAACTGCATTGTTTTATTATTGTTTTCATTAACTATAGCAGTCGGAAGGTGAAGAATATATTGGATAGTAAATAATTAAGCTTTCAACTATGTACTATTAACTATGCTCTAGAAGGTTCAGTTTTGTCATTTTTTGAAATACAGAGTTAAGCGATCGCTCATCGCCGACTAACGTTAAGATAGAGATCGTGGCCATAAAGGTTCACCCATCGTAACTGAAAAAAAAGCAATGGTTCAAACTCCCACACCTCCAACGAAAAAAGTCTCTAAGTTAGAACGAATTAAAGAACAGAGCGCTTTTCTCCGCGAACCCCTCGCCAGTCAACTTTTAGAAGATACAACACATTTTACCGAAGAAGCTGTGCAAATTCTCAAGTTTCACGGCTCCTATCAGCAAGATAATCGAGATAATCGGGTAAAAGGACAGGAAAAAGACTATCAATTTATGCTACGAACCCGTAGCCCTGGCGGTTATATTCCCCCAGAACTCTACCTTACCCTTGATCGCCTCGCCGATCAATATGGCAACCACACCCTCCGTGTTACCACCCGTCAAGGGTTTCAAGTCCACGGTATTCTCAAGAAAAATCTTAAGGCAGCTATCTCTGCTATCGTTAAGAGTATGGGATCGACTCTGGGAGCCTGTGGTGATTTAAACCGTAACGTGATGGCCCCCCCTGCACCCTTCAAAAATCGCCCTGAATACCAATATGCTTGGCAATATGCCGATCATGTCGCTGATTTGCTAACGCCCCAAACAGGCGCTTATTATGAAATTTGGCTAGATGGGGAAAAGGTAATTAGCGCTGAAGAAGCTCCAGAAGTCAAGGAAGCACGCCAAAAAGCAGAAAATAACACCAATTTTACCGAACTCGAAGAACCGATTTATGGGGAACATTATATGCCCCGTAAGTTCAAATGTTCGGTCACTGTCCCAGGGGATAACTCTATTGATGTCTATACCCATGATGTCAGTTTAGTGGTGATCACAGATGATCAGGGTAATTTAGAGGGATTTAACGTCTTAGTGGGCGGTGGAATGGGACGAACCCATAATAAAGAGGAAACCTTTGCTCGGATTGCTGATTCCTTGGGATATGTCCCCAAAGCAGATGTTTATGATTTGCTCAAAGCGATTGTGGCAACTCAACGGGATTATGGCGATCGCACCAATCGTCGTCACGCTAGAATGAAATACTTGATCAATGATTGGGGTATTGATAAATTCCGCACACAGGTTGAGGAATATTTCGGAAAATCAATAGAAGCCTACAAACCACTACCTGATTGGCAATATAAAGACTTTTTGGGCTGGAATGATCAAGGAGATGGCCAATTATTCTTAGGGATTTCGGTGGAAAATGGTCGTGTGAAGGATGAGGGCAGTTTTCAGTTAAAAGCAGCGCTCAAAACGATTGTTGAGCAGTTTAACCTACCGATTCGTTTAACGGCTAATCACAATATCATTCTCTATGAAATTGAGCCAGAAAATCGTGAGGCGATTGATGAAATTCTCCATCAAAACGGAATCATTACAGATCCGACTGAAATTGAGTCCTTAACCCGTTTTTCAATGGCTTGTCCTGCTTATCCTACTTGTGGACTAGCGATCGCTGAATCAGAACGAGCTTTACCAGGCATTGTCCAACGGATCAGGGCTTTATTAGATAAGTTGGGCATGGCTAAGGAAACCTTTGTGATTCGGATGACAGGCTGTCCCAATGGGTGTGCACGTCCTTATATGGCAGAATTAGGCTTTGTGGGATTGCTCCCTGATACCTATCAGGTTTGGTTAGGGGGAAGTCCCGATCAAACTCGTTTGGCGGAAACTTATGTTCAGAAACTGCCTATTAAGGAATTAGAAAGCTTTTTTGAGCCTATTTTCGTTAATTTCCGAGATAATAAGCAGAAAGAGGAAAGCTTTGGTGATTTCTGTCATCGAGTAGGTTTTGATAATCTACGGAAGTTTTCGGAAACTTATGTTCCTGGTAAGAAGCGCCGAGTGCGTAAAAATCAAAAACGAGTCAGTGTGATGGATGGGATGTTTGATCGCCTAAAAGCTGCGTCTGAAGCAGAAGGCCGCCCCATGAATCATATTATCAATGATGCACTAGAAGCTTATTTTGCTCAAAAGTCAGAATCATAGGTTTCGGGTTTTGGGTTTCAGGTAATTTTATCAGGCTAGAATTAGCTGACACCTGATACCCAACACATTATACCAAAAAGGAAATTTTGATTAGGGGGTAAGCTCATGTTGGTTAAAGGAATTAAAAAGGGTAAAACCATTGAGTTATCAGAGGAGATTAATGTTCCTGATAATCAAGAGATTTTAGTAGAAATTAGAGATTTTAATGATTTTTGGTCAGCATTACAAGATTTTAGAGAAAGGGTTGATTTAGAAAGTATTGATGATGATACTTTTGATAATTTACGGGATAAGTCAATCGGGAGAGATCTTGAACTATGACTATTAAATATCTTTTAGATACCAATATTCTGTCATACCAAATCCGGTTAACAAAACCCAGTTATCAATCTCTGGGCAAAAATCTCCCCACACTCCCCACACTCCCCACACCTGATACCTTGATTATTACGATTTTTGGGATTGAATCGCTGTAATAATTACCGTATTGATAATATCCTCCACCAAACAGCCTCGACTGAGATCATTAACAGGTTTCTTTAACCCCTGCAAAATTGGACCAATGGCGATCGCTCCCGTTTCCCTTTGGACAGCTTTATAAGTATTATTCCCCGTATTTAAGTCAGGGAAGATTAACACTGTTGCTTGGCCAGCGACCTGAGAACCAGGCATTTTCTGGGCGGCGACATTTTTATCAACCGCCGCATCATATTGAATCGGTCCTTCTATGGCTAACTCAGGACAGCGCTCTTGAGCAATCTTTGTCGCTTCTCGCACTTTTTCCACATCTGCCCCTTTACCAGATGACCCAGAAGAATAGGAAAGTAGGGCAACTTTGGGGTCAATGCCAAAGGTTTGAGCAGTTTCTGCTGAAGAAATGGCAATTTCGGCTAATTGATCAGGATTAGGGTCAGGGTTAACCGCACAATCTCCATAGACTAACACTCGATCGCCTAAACACATAAAGAAAACCGAAGAAACTAAGGAAAAACCCGCCTTGGTTTTAATCACCTGTAAGGCAGGTCGAATGGTATGTTGGGTGGTATTAATTGCACCTGATACCATTCCATCAGCGTCTCCGTGATGCACCATCATTGTGCCAAAATAAGAAACATCCATAACACAATCATGGGCAACTTCTAAGGTAACTCCCTTTTTTTTCCTCAATTCATAGAAACTCTGCACATATTCTTCATATTTAGGATAATCAACTGGGTTAATGATCTGTACTTTGTCTCTATCTAGTTGGACTCCTGCTTTTTTAATGGCATTTTCCACCTCAGTTGGGTTCCCTAATAGGGTGACATTAACTACCTCTTTTTCCACTAAAATAGCGCTTGCTTGTAAAATTCGAGGATCAGTGGCTTCTGGTAGCACAATATGGCGTTTATCGGCTTTTGCTTGCTGTTCGAGATTGTAAAGGAACATCTTAGGTGTGATTCCTTTAGGTGCAAGATGGGTTAACTGGGACTCCAATGCAGCTAAATCGATATTATCATGGAAAGATTGCACACTAAGAGCGATTTTTTGCTGATCCTGAGCGCTGATGGTTGAATGTATCTCTCGAATCTGGGTAGCTGCGGTAAAGGTATCTGTTTTCACCGAAAGTACGGGTAAGGGATCGGGTAATCCTTCAATCAAACGAGCGATCGCAGGTTCGGGATAGTAACCACCTGTCAGAACAATTCCTGACAAATAGGGATAATTAGCGGAATAATGTGCCTGCATTGCCCCAATAATCATATCACCCCGATCACCAGGGGTAATAATCAAGCTATCGTCTTTTAACCATTGTAAAGCGTGCTGCATCTGCATGGCAGTAATGACCATATTAGTTGCCAAACTGTCGAGACGGCTATGACCATATAACACTTCAGCATCTAATTGTTCTATGATATCCTTGATGCGAGGACTACTGAGACGTTGATCGTAGGGAATAACCGCTAAGACATAATCGTATTTATGATAGGTATCAATTAAGGTTGTTCGCAAAGCAAGGGTTTCATCTGATTTTGCTTTGTTTAAAATAATGCCAACAATGGGGCAATCTTTTTCGAGAAATGTTTCATGGGAGAGGGAAACTGGATGCAGAGCATCTTCTACGGTTCGTTGATAGGCGCTTCCTAGAATTAAAATAGGACAACCGAGATTTTTGGCAATTTCAGTATTGATATTAAACTCAAACGCTGAATTTTCCCCTAAATAGTCTGAACCCTCGCAAACAATAAAATCACAAAGTTTTTCAAGCGCTTTATACTGACTAATAATCTTTTCTAAAACGGAATCAAACTGATGGTGACTTAATAAGTCTGCCACTTCTGACTCCTCTACCCCAAAAGACATTTCATAGCTTTGTGCTAAATTAAAATGCTGTCGAATTAGTTCAATGTCTTCGTCTAACTGATTGTCTATGGGATCAGAAATAATTGGGCGAAAGAAACCAACTTTGGCTGTTTTTTTGAGAACAATTTCCAAAATCCCCAAAGCAATTAAGGCTTTACCACTGCCAGACTCTGTGGTGCTAATATAAAGAGAATTTGTCATAGGTAATCGTTAGTAGAGAAAGTTGAATGGGAAAACTTTTATGGCTATCTCTTTTAAGGATAAGGGAAAAACTTTAAGAACAGTATAAGATAATTACAATCAATGCTGAGATGAAGCGAGGTTAGCATTTTAACGATTAAACACCCATGACGAGCCGAGAGCCAGTTTGTTAGCATTTTCTGACCCTCTATTAAGAGCGCTCTTGATACAAAGATTAAGCTGTTTTTTGCAAAGTGTTTTCATGATGGGTTGCAACCGTTTCAGATGCTGATGTAACAACCGTTAATTGATTGGTTTTGAGGGACTGTTCTACGTTACCTAGAAGTGCGATCGCTTCATCCATTTTCTCTGTCACGGTTTCTAGATTTTTGGACTGAACGGCTACCGTTTGTTCACTGTGAGCTATATGACTTAAAACATCGATAGCTGATTGGATTTCTGTTAAAGCTTGATTCAACATGAGATACTTAATTAGTGATTTGTGAACAGTTTTTTAAAAATTAAAGACAGTCTAGAAGAAGTCCATCTGTTAATTCATTAATAATTTAACACTCTTCTTTAGATTATGTTATTTTTTTCAAGAAAAATTTACATTTCTATACGTTGTTTAAGCACTAAATAAAAGCACAAGATAAATAATAGCAAAACAATTAAAGATAGATTCTTAAAAAAAGCTTATAATTCCTGTATTCCTTGGGCAAACTTTACAAAAATTTAATCTCGATTGTCTCCTATGGCTCTTGAACTCTCTAGAAAGATCGCTAAAAATAAGCTCAAGATTACTGAACCCCTTCCCTATCATCATCTATATCTATGTACGCATTAACTCATCGCACAAAAATCGTAGCTACCATTGGTCCTGCGAGTCATTCCCCTGAAACCTTAAAACAGATGATTCATGCAGGAATGAATGTGGCCCGTCTCAATTTTTCCCACGGTAGCTACGAAGATCATGCCAAAGTCGTCACTTTATTACGCAATGTATCTGAAGAACTCGATACGCCAGTTACCCTCTTACAAGACTTACAAGGACCAAAAATCAGAGTCGGAAATCTACCCGATGGGGAAATGGAATTAAAAGAGGGAGAATATCTCTATCTTGTGCCACAAACCCACGAAATAGATGATCCTAATATGATATCGATTGATTATCCTCATTTAGCAGATGAAGCTGTCCCTAATACCCAGGTGCTGCTCGATGATGGACTCCTAGAATTAAATGTAGTTGATGTCTCAGGAGATGTGGTCAAATGTCAGGTGGTTGAAGGAGGAATTCTCAAAAGTCGCAAGGGGGTTAATGTACCCAGTTTAGAGTTACAACTTCCCTCTTTAACCGATAAGGACATGAGAGATTTAGAGTTTGGCTTATCTCAACAGGTGGACTGGGTATCCTTAAGTTTTGTCAGAAAAGCAGATGATATTCGTGCTTTAAAGCAATTTTTACAAGAAAGAGGTAAAAGTGATGTACCTGTGATTGCTAAAATTGAGAAACCTCAAGCGATTGAAAATTTAGAAGAGATTGTCCATGAATCAAATGGTTTAATGGTTGCTAGAGGTGACTTAGGCGTAGAAATGAGTCCTGAACGAGTTCCGATGTTGCAAAAACGGATTATCCGACTTTGTAATCTTAATAGTCTGCCAGTTATTACAGCGACTCAGATGTTAGATAGTATGATTCGTAATCCTCGTCCGACTCGTGCAGAAGCGAGTGATGTGGCTAATGCGATTATAGATGGAACAGATGCAGTAATGTTATCGGGAGAGTCTGCTGTCGGTCATTATCCCGTTAAAGCGGTGGAAATGTTGGCCAAAATCGCCTCTGATGTAGAACGAGATGTGCAGTTTCCCAATGTTCCTCCGTCAGACTCTGATGAAACCCACGCACTGAGTGATGCACTGAATTCAATCGATAAAATTCTCAATCTACGTTATATTGTTACCTTTACCAGTAGTGGTTATACCTCTATTTTGGCTTCTAGAGAGCGCCCTTCAGTGCCTGTTGTTTCTATTACGCCTGATGAACAAGTTTATCACCGCTTAAACTTAATTTGGGGCATTATCCCGATTTTAATCGACCATGAGGTAGAAACGTTTGAAGATTTAATTAAACAGGCTGAGACAATTTTGATTCAACGTAAATTAGCATTGTCTGGTGATAAGATTCTAATTATGGCTGGTATTCCCACCAAACGAGCGAAAGGAACAAATTTCCTTAAAATTCATCGTCTTAGTTGAAGTGATTTGAAAATATTGAGTTGAGTTCCCCCTAATTGCCAAGTTAAAATAATCATTAAATCACGCCAATGTTCCTCTTTTTTAGAGAAAAATCAGGAAACTTATAAGGGTAATTTTGGGGACTAATGCAAATTTATTTCTAGACCTAAATTATAAGGCAAAATATTAATGGTTGCGCCTGTGTCTAATAGCCCCATTGACTCCACATACATCTCTCCATAATATAGGGTTATTGGCAGATAAGGAATCTAATTTTCTTGTCCTAAATTGTTCTTTTTTTTGATAAAAGTAAATCGTTTAGTGTTACTCATTATTCGATGATTGATCGGTTTCTAAAAGATTCGTTAATTTTTCAATAGCCTCATAAGAATTACAAGGTTGCCATGCTTTATAAGTAAAAGTATCATCTATTTTTTGATTAGAAGCTGACAAATTATCATCATTTAACATTGTTTATCGGTATTTGAAGCAGTTATTAGAAGAATAAGCCAGTGTTAAATCTCAATCTTCTTAGAAATAATCATTAATCTATCAAGATTGAGATCTAGACTTTATTTAAAGTTTACATTTAATTTGTATTTCAATATTACTTTCCATTGAACCTTTGGTAATGTAAGGGATTCCCCCTTCTCCACCTAGTTTGATGCCAAATTTCATGGTGATTTCATCCACCTCAGCCGTGGCAAAATCTTTAAATGAATTGAGAGTATATGCGGCACAATCTTTGATTAATTGTTGGGTTTGATCAAGTTTTTGCCCTACTTTATCAGATATGATACCCATTTCATCAATCCCATCATCATCTTCGGAGCTAATCATAGAAGAATCAAGATTAATGTCTAAGTCTTGAATGCCATTCTCGGTTTCAAAATAAAGTTTTTTAGTCATAGAATTGGAAATTGCCAGAAAATTTACTTTTAGATGCAGTTTGTTGTCTTTGTTTAATAATACTTAAAGCCTAAGCCCTCACTATACACTATAATATAGTTGTTTATCCATCAATTAAACCATTATGGCAAAGTTTGCCCTGATTATTGCCATCCCTGAATATGATCATTTTTCTGAGCTTCCGAAGACGACTCAAGATGCAGAAACGATTGCTCAATTATTACACAATCACGGAGGTTATGAGATTACCAGATTACCTCATAAGGGGAATGCTGACACAGCAGATTATAAGATGAAAGCAGGTAAGGTAACGGTAGATGGGTTATATAAAACCATACAGGATTTTTTAAAAATGGTGGAGGGAAGACCTAGTTTAATCTATTTTACAGGACATGGGTTTACGGTATGCGATCGCTTACAACGCACATCGGGATATTTAGCAACGTCGGATTGTCGGGTAACATTGAAGGATAATCAGATTATTAAACAAGAAAATGGCTTTCCCCTAGAAGATTTAGATTATTTGCTTAAAGATGCAGATTTAAGTGAATTGGTGGTGTTATTAGATTGTTGTCATAGTGGTAATTATATTGAGTCTCAACTGATGGGTGAGAGTTTAAAGACGTTTAACCATAGAAAGAATTATTATCTGATAACGGCTTGTCGTTCCTTGGAGACAGCGAAAACCATTCGCCAAGATGAACATAGTGTCTTTTCTGGGGCAATAATTAAGGGATTATCCGATCATAATGCTAATAGTAAGGGTGAGATTAGTTGCGATCGCTTATTTGACTCTGTTAATACTGAGATTGGGGGAAAGTTGCAAACTCCGTTACGGATGGGAATAGGAGAGACGATTATTTTAGTGAAGCATTCTCTTAAGGTAACAGAGGAAGTTTTAGAAATTGAACCAATAAGGAATAAGCAAGGTGATATTATTTGTCCCTATCAAGGGTTAAATGTCTTTACAACAGAGAGTGAGGTCTTTTTCTATGGCAGAAAGCGGCTAACAGAGGATATTAAGCAAGCATTGGATAAATATAGCATTATTCCCATTATTGGGGCTTCAGGTAGTGGGAAGTCTTCGGTAATTTATGCAGGGGTAATCTCATGGTTAGAAAAATGTAGGGGTTGGGTTTCCCAACCCTCATCCACCGGGGTTTCCCAACCCTCACCCACCGGGGTTTCCCAACCCTCACCCACCTTGGTTTCCCAACCCTCACCCACCGGGGTTTCCCAACCCTCACCCACCGGGGTTTCCCAACCCTCACATTGGGATGTCTTACCTGTCATGAAACCTGGTAAAAATCCGTTGTATGAATTAAGAGGAGTGTTTAAAGAGTGGGTAAGTCTGGATGAGGAAGAATTAGCAGAGATAATTAAGGATGAAGGTAAGGGAATGGGGGATATTATGGCAGCGTTACCTAATAATAAGCGATATTTCTTATTTATTGATCAATTTGAAGAAGTCTTTACCGTTTGCAGTAGGGAAGAGGAAAGGAAGCGGTTTCTGGATTTAATTACGGAAGGGGATAACTAAAGACAATTCCTCATTGGTAATTGTAACCACCATGCGGGCTGATTTTCTGGATCGCTGTTTAAGATATCAGTCCTTGTATGAGATTATTCAACGTCAAGGGATTTATATGCCACCCTTAAAGCAGAAGGAGATAGAAAATATTATTGTTAAACCTGCACAAAGACAAGGGTTTGAGATTGAAACGGGATTATTGGCGCAATTGTTAAAGGATGTTAGTGAAGAGAAGAACTTTTTACCCTTATTAGAGTTTGCCTTAACCTTGTTGTGGGAAAAGCGAGATCAAGACAATAAAAGCTTAACTCTACAAGCTTACCAACAATTAGGAACTGTAGGGGCGCAAGGCTTGCGCCCACCCAATCTTGTTAACCCACAACCATCCCATCAAGACTTAGGGGTATCAAACAGAAAGACTGGTTTAACCCAAGCATTAAATATTTATGCAGAGAAAATATATCAATATAAGGATTATTATCGAGATAAACCGACACAAGAACGAACAGCCTTAGAAAAACAATGGATAAAATTAATCTTTCTGCGCTTAATTCGCACTGCTAACCAAGAAAAGGATACAAGACAACGACTCCCGAAAGGGGTGTTATTAAATATTGTGGGGGATGATGCAACCCAACAAAAAGCCTTGAGTAAACTAATTGATGGTAAGTATGGCTTAGTCTCTGCCAGATTATTAGTCACAGGTGGCGATAGACCAATTTCTTTACCTTTAGAAGACAATATTAACGGATTTGAGGCAGAAGGCAGAAGGCAGGAGGCAGGTGTTAATCAGTTTACCTCTTCTAACGATGACATGAAAGAAAATATCTCTTCCCCATCTCCCCACACTCCCCACACTCCCCCCTCTCCCCCCTCTCCCTACACTCCCGACACATGGGTTGACTTAGTACATGAGGCGTTAATAGAAGGATGGGATACCTTTACCAAGTGGCGTGAAGAAGATAGAGAGTTACGACGCTTAGGAGAAAGATTAGAGGAACAACGACAAGAATGGTTAAAGAATCAGGTTGAGAATAATTTAATGATGGGAGGGTTATTGATGCAGGTGAGACAGCAATGGGAGACGTTACAGCCTTTCTTACTCTATCCCAAGGAAGCGGAAGTCTTTTATCAACGGAGTGATGACTATGAGAAAGGGAAGATTAAAGAGTTAGCAGACTTAAATAGTAATATCGCAACGCTGAGAAAAGTGAGAAATAGAGGAGTGATTGGGTTAGGGATAATTGGGGTTATTGCTGTCATCGTTTCCTATATTGGGGTTCAAAATGTCAAAACTGCACAAAAAGCAACCAGAATCGAACGTTTAGGGGTAAAAGCGTTAGATAAATTGGATAATCATCAGCCTACCCAAGCCTTATTAACAGCAGTTAAAGCAGGGAAAGAATTAATTCCCCTTAAACAAAATAATGGACTTTATCCTGTGACGAGTCCTATTTTGGCACTTAATAGCATCTACTACAATGTACCCAAAGATGTTGAAACCTTAGAAGGACATCAACACTGGGTAATTAATGCCCAATTTAGTCCTGATGGAGAGAAAATTGTCACTGCATCATGGGATAAAACCGCCAAAGTGTGGGATAGGAAGGGCAACCTGTTAACCACCTTAGAAGGACATCAACACTGGGTAATTAATGCCCAATTGAGCCAGGATGGAGAGAACATTGTCACTGCATCAGTAGATGGTACAGTCAAGGTGTGGGATAGGAAGGGAAACCTGTTAACCACCTTAGAAGGTCGTCAAGATAGGGTATATAATGCCCAATTTAGCCCTGATGGACAGAACATTGTCACTGCATCAAGGGATGGTACAGCGAAGGTGTGGCAAGTGCATACCCTTGAGGAATTGGTTGCGTGGGGGTGTGAGTGGTTAGAGGGCAATTTACCAAGCGAAGCAGAAGAACGAGAATATGAGGAAATATGTCAATAAATTATCAATTTTTCTCCTTTCTATAGCTCTACGCATTAAGGTTAGGACAGTAGAGATCTCTGAAACCCAGTCACAGCCTACTCCTGCCTCCTGCCCCCTGCCTTGTGCGTAGCACTATAGTAGAAAATGTTGTTGGGCTTTAGCCCTTAATCACCCTCTCTACTAAAACAGAGTTTGAGCAACCAGTAGTTTTCTGTTTCAGCTAATTTCAGTAGATGGAAAAGTTTTCTGAAAGCTTGATGCACTAAGGATTTGATGAAAATTACTGATTATGCTCAAACCCTTACTCCATCAGCTTTTTGAAGTGTTTCAATAAATTGCATTGTGAATGTGGCGATCGCCACATTCACAATATGATTTTCCCTGAGTGTCTGAAACCCCTATGACTGCGTTCCCAAAAAAGAGTTTTCCATCTACTGATTGTTGATTACCATCACTGTCATATTTCCCAATCCATCCGTCTCTTTCTCCACCATTTGTTCCTCCTAGATTTCCTTCTGTTGCTCCTGTCACATATAAATTATTATTAGCGTCTA
>JBFRWQ010000057.1:0-3228 GCA_051439665.1 Microcystaceae cyanobacterium
AATGGCGTTTTAGCACCGCTATTAACGTCTATTTTAATTTTCATCATCAGTATGAGTTGTCACCTGAACTATTAAAAGAGTTTCAAAAAATTGTTGATATTTGTCAAGAAAATAAGATTGAATTAACAGTGTTTATTTCTCCTTCTCATGCAATTCAATGGGAAAGTATTGCAGCAACAGAGAGATGGGATACCTTTGAAAAGTGGAAGCGAGAAATAGTTAAAATTTATCCAGTTTGGGACTTTTCGGGGTACAATAGTGTAACAACTGAGCCGTTAAGTGAAGATCAGTTGATGGAAAATTATACCGACAGTTCCCACTATACTGCTAAAGTAGGCTATCTAGTGATTGATCGCATAATGAATGACAATGAATCGACTGTTCCTGATGACTTTGGTGTATTAATCACTCAAGATAATATTGAACAACAGTTAAATCAAGTTCGCTTAGATCGAAAAATTTGGCAAGAAAATCATCCTCAAGAAGTACAGTTGGTTAAAGATATTAAACAGAAATTCGATCAGCAAAAGCGTTAAACTAGCATATTATCCTAACCAGTGAGAGAGGTAACAATGGGTAAAATTTGGGAACTAGACTTTTATTCACGACCAATTTACGATGAAAATAACAAAAAAGTGTGGGAAGTTCTCATTTGTGAGTCTCCGACAGAGATAAATCAATCTCTTGAGAGTTTATTTCGCTATAGTCAATTTTGCCCTAGTAATACAGTTAATTCCCTCTGGTTGAAAGAAGCGATTGAGAAAGCGATCGCAGAATCTGGGGAAACCCCCCAGAAAATCCGTTTCTTCCGTCGCCAGATGAATAATATGATTACCAAAGGCTGTGAAGATGCTGGACTTGTTCCCCTTCCCAGTCGGCGGACATTAGCCTTAAATCGCTGGATTGAAGAGAGGATGAAGGATGTTTATCCTAATCAGGACGGTTATGATGAGAAAGCAGCAAAGAGTGCTTCTGTACAGTATCCTCAGTCTAATCCCGTTCCCTTACCCGATGCAGTAAGAGGAGATCAAGGAGATCGCTGGGCATTAGTTAGTTTAGAATTGTCTGCACTACAGGACTTAAATGAATGGGATATTGGCTTTAGTGAAGCGCTACCCATTAACGAGATGGGAATTACCCCCGATACTCGAATTCCAGGGTTATTAATTTTTTCTCCCCGTGCTTTACCCTTAGCCGCCTGGATGTCTGGATTAGATCTGGCTTATTTAACCGTTGAAAAGGGATCTCGCCCAATTTTGCGTTTAGAAACAGGAATGAGTGAGAGTTGGGTACTAGCAAATGTGACTGATAGTAAGACTTTAGCAGAAGCAGAAGGGTTTGAAAAAGCTAAAAAAGCAGCCAATGGATTACATTTTTTAGGGGTTCAATCTAACCCAGATCAAGAGTCTTTTGCAGGATTTTGGTTACTTCAAAACTGAATGAAGAATGAAGAATAAAATTAACAGATTATCTCCCCACACTTCCCCCTCTTTGAACCGTTTCCCGATAGATATACAATAAAGAATCGCAATATCTAAATGGAATGGAGACATCATGACTGAGTTTGATTATGATCTAGTCATTATTGGGGCTGGGGTGGGTGGCCACGGGGCAGCCTTACACGCAGTTAAATGTGGTTTAAAGACAGCCATTATTGAAGCAAAGGATATGGGGGGGACTTGTGTTAATCGTGGCTGTATTCCCTCAAAAGCCCTCCTCGCTGCATCGGGACGGGTTAGAGAGTTACAAGATCATGAGCATCTGCAAGAATTAGGGATTAATGTGGGAAGTATTGGGTTTGAGCGCCATAAAATTGCTGATCATGCTAATGATTTAGTCAGTAAAATTCAAGGAGATCTGACAAATAGTCTGAAACGGTTGAAAGTAGATGTCATTCGAGGATGGGGTAAGGTAGCTGCTCCTCAAAAAGTGAGTGTTTTGACGGATGAAGGGGAAAAAACCATTACAGCTAAGGATATTATGCTCTGTCCTGGGTCAATACCTTTTGTACCAAGAGGGATCGAAATTGACCATAAAACCGTATTTACCAGTGATGAAGCGGTAAGATTGGAAAGTTTGCCTCAATGGATGGCAATTATTGGTAGTGGCTACATTGGGCTAGAGTTTTCCGATATTTATACTGCATTAGGGTGTGAAGTAACGATGATTGAAGCGCTAGATACTTTAATGCCTGGTTTTGATCCTGAAATTGCTAAATTAGCAGAACGTATTTTAATTAAACCCCGTGATATTGAAACTTATGTGGGGGTATTTGCTACTAAAATAACTCCTGGCTCTCCTGTTACCATTGAGTTAACTGATGCCAAAAGTAAAGAAGTGATTGATACCCTAGAAGTCGATGCTTGTTTAGTGGCAACAGGGCGCATTCCTGCCACCAAGAACTTAGGATTGGAGACAGTGGGGGTTGAAGTGGATAAACGAGGGTTTATTCCTGTCAGCGATCGCATGGAAGTCTTACAAGAGGGTCAACCCGTTCCCCATCTTTGGGCGGTTGGTGATGCAACCGGTAAAATGATGTTAGCCCATGCTGCATCAGGACAAGGTATTATTGCTGTGGAAAATATTTGTGGCAATGCTTCTACGGTAGATTATCGCAGTATTCCTGCGGCGGCTTTTACCCATCCTGAAATTAGTTATGTGGGATTAACTGAACCTCAAGCCAAAGAATTAGGGGAAACAGAAGGATTTAAGGTTAAATCTGTTAAAACCTATTTTAAAGGCAATTCTAAAGCCCTTGCAGAGAAGGAAACTGATGGTATCGCAAAAGTAGTGTATCGTGATGATACAGGCGAACTGTTGGGTGTACATATTTTCGGGATTCATGCGTCGGACTTAATTCAGGAAGCAGCTAATGCGATCGCACAACGGCTTCCCGTACAGAAATTAGCTTTTAATATTCATACCCATCCAACTTTATCTGAAGTGTTAGATGAAGCTTATAAACGGGCGGTTTAACAGTAATCAGTCATCAGTCATAGGAGCAGGTTTTTATGGGGTAATTTATCCTTAAACCTGCCTTGAGTTCAATAAGCATCAAAAAACTTCAATTTTGAATGAGCTTTTACATCAATTAGAGATGCAGAAGGTTATAATGATAGTTAAGCTCTAAGTACATTGATCTTAAATTCTGACCTAAGTTTATGACCATTACCCCTGAATCTGTACAAAAACTCTTAACCTCAGAAGATTATGGCGATCGCTTAATTG
>JBFRWQ010000058.1:0-5113 GCA_051439665.1 Microcystaceae cyanobacterium
ATTTTGAGCATTAAGAATAATGGTGGTGGGCAAAGCCCACCCTACAGTTAAAAAGAGGGTTGAGATTCACAAGCAGAAAAGGTGCTTAACTGTAACACCATACGATCAATAGAGCCAACGAGGGAACTTCCTGAACGGTGGGGATTATTGACCAAGATACTAAATAGTAAAGTGCCATGCTGAGGATGGTTCAGATAACCTGATAAAGCACGCACCCCTCGCAATGTTCCTGTTTTAGCGCTGACTGAGCCTTGCGCTGCTGTATGCTTCATGCGATTCCGTAACGTTCCCGTATGACCAGCCACAGGTAAGGAGGAATAAAATAAATCTTTACTAGGAGAATAGTACATAGCCCGTAGCAATTGGATGATTGCTCTTGGTTTAGCTATATTTTTACGGGATAAACCAGAACCATCTGCTAATCGATAATCGTTAGGATTAATGCCAATTTTCGCTAGGGAAGATTTAGCGACTCCTGCGCCACCAATATGACTTAATAATGTATCGGCATACCAGTTATTACTACGCTGGTTAGTCACATTAATCCACTCACGAACGCTTTTAGTGCGAATTGTGCCATTCGGATTTAATCTTTGTAGGGCAGCCGCCGTGGTAAATAGTTTGGTGTTAGAAGCGGGAATAAAATATTTATCAGCATTGTGGCTATAAAAAACCTGTCCTGTTTCTAGGGATTCTACTAATACCCCCCAATGTTTTCCATATTGACCCATAATTCCCTGTATTGTTGGGGCAAGCGCCTGTTGACACACCCCCTGATTAAAGGTTTCTGGTGGGGGAACTTTAATTTCAATAAAGTCTCGGCCTTGAAAATAATCAATCGCAGCTATGGGATGGGATTCGTTAGCCAGTGTGGGAGGTGTTAAAGCAACACTAGAGGTTACAATAACGAGTAAAGAGTTCAAAAAACGATTAGGGTGAGTCATAAGATATAAATGTTCCGTTCTAACTACCTCACTAAGACTCCTAAATTTTATCAATCTCTGAAGAAATAGCAAGGGTTGTCTGAACAGACTGAGAAAATGTTCCCCTTGTTTCTGAAAATTTTAAAAAAAATTAAGATAAATCTGGAAATTTTAAAAAAAATTAATATAAATATACGGTCAAAGACTTGTTCTCTCCTTTCTCCATGCCATAAAATAGAAGTATAGATGGTTGAAGTAAGCATCAGGGAGTATTTATAGATGGAAGCCTACTTTTGGTATAAATCTTTTCATTTGATCGGTGTTGTGGTTTGGTTTGCTGGTCTTTTTTACCTAGTACGTTTATTTGTCTATCATGCAGAAGCGTCTCAAGAGGAAGAACCCGCACAATCCATTCTGAAAAATCAATACCAAATCATGGAAAAACGACTTTATGATATTATTACCACCCCTGGTATGATCGTAACAGTTGCTATGGCCATTGGTTTGATTTCCACTGAGCCTGAAATTTTAAAATCGGGCTGGTTACATATTAAGTTGACATTCGTGGCCTTATTGCTCATTTATCATTTTTATTGCGGTTATCTGATGAAAAAGTTAGCCCAAAATGAATGTGGGTGGACAGGTCAACAGTTTCGAGCCTTAAATGAAGCTCCCACTCTACTATTAGTAACAATTGTCCTCTTAGCAGTCTTTAAGAATAATTTACCGCTAGATTTGACCACATGGTTAATTGTACTTTTAGTGGTTGTGATGGCTGCTTCGATTCAGTTTTATGCGAAAAAACGCCGACGGGATAAGGAGAAATTAGTAGAAGCGACTTCTGAATAAGAGTGTTTTAGTGTGTGGGGGAATGACTAGGTGTACTTTATTACAATTAGTGAGTCAATTATGTTTCACGAGCATTCATCCTATGTTTCCGAGTCCCATATTGTCATTCCCGATAATTATTGGCAAACTCTAGATACTAATGTTTCAATCCCTAGTGAGAAAAGTCTTACGACTCCTCGATTAGGGGAACTCTTACGACAAGCAGCGCTGATTTCCCAAGATCAACTTCAATTAGCTTTAATAGAACAAGCCAATTATAATAATTTAAAAATTGGCGAGATCTTAGCATTACATGGGTGGGTTTCCCAAGAAACTGCCGACTTTTTTGCGGGGCAGTGGGTAAATTTGTTACACTCTTCTCAACGTTATCCTATTGGTTATTATCTAGAAAAAGCTTGTATCCTCAATGAACGACAGATTCAGCGTATTCTTAGCGAACAAAAAAGACTGAATTTACGCTTTGGTGAGGTAGCTGTATTGGATGGTTTTCTGAAACCTCAAACGAGGGACTTTTTCCTCAACAATCTGTCTCAAAGAAGAGTAAGTCAGCCTAGTCAGCCTAAATCACGTCATTCAAAATCACGTCATTCAAAATCACGTCATTCAAAATCACGTCATTCAAATAATGAGTCAGCGATGGAACTAGCCCAACAAATGATAGCAGAGATGTCTCCCCATGAACTTGCCATCGAAGCAGATCTGGTTCCTTGGATTCGTGATTGACAATCTTTAATAACAATTAATTTAAGTTTAAGGACTTAAATTTAATCCCTAATTTTTTATTGTTTTAGCACTATCAAAATAGGGAAGTAATAAGGTGCAAATATTTTCTATCAGGGCTGAATCAATTTGTTTTTCTAGCTCAGGAAATAGTATAGTTCCAATATTTAATTTAATAGGAAATCATCAATTTTATTAACCAACGGAATCGTTACCTATTACTTTTTTAACTGGAATTAATTTAAGAATCAGAATCTGAATCTAATCGCTTTTGCTTGATTGCTTTCAAGTGTTGATCAACTTTTTGGTTATCTTCTAAGGATAGGAATTTTTCTTCAAGGGGATCAACTAATGCTGAAGATTTAGCTTCTAGTTCAAGAATTTGAGCCTCTATTTGTTCAAATGCCTTAGATGCACTATCAGGATGTAAATCATTGGTGAAAGATTGGAATCTCTCATGGGAGGCGGCTGCTTTTAAACGGGCAATATAAATATTTTTCTTAGTTTTGGCATCAGTATATTTTTTTTCTAAATCTAATAGATTTTTCTTAATATTTTGAATCACCTTACGCTGTTCAACCAGTTGATTTTCTAATGTTTGTAAGTTCGTTTGATAGGACTGACGACGCATTAAAGCATCCCTAGCTAGGGTTTCATTGCCCTTTTCTACCGCCATCTGCGCCCGTTCATACCATTTTTGACTATTAATCTGATACTCTGTGGCATGACGTTCTGTGCGCTTGTGAGTAGCGATCGCTGCTGCTAACGCCCGACGCATTTCAATCACTTCCTGTTCCATCGCAGCCACTGTCTCCTCAAGTACCTTTTCTGGATCTTCTGTCTCTTTGACGAAACTGTTAACTTTGCTGCGAATTACCCCCCCAATCCCTACTAATAGTCTGATCATAGTTATGTGATAGTTACGTGATAGTTAGATCATAGCATAACTTTTTTTAGTTCCAGTCTTTTTAGATTTCCCCCAATCATTATGTAATAGAATTTTTCACATAGTTTTTACCCTTTAATTTGGTTATGTTTGTAGGTTTAATACTATACTTTTAGAGCATTTCTATTTGCTTAGTTTGTCAACAAGAGAATATTTCTATGTTTTAGTTTAAATGCACTAAAACATAGATGATAGTTTATAGTCTTATTCTTAGATCCTTCTAACTAATATAGACGACTCAAAATGTAGTCGGTCAAATCCGCTAATACTTGAGCAGAGGGAGAAGGGACTAGGCAATCTAGCTGTTTAACGGCATTTTGAGCGTGAGAATGGGCTAATGCTCTTGATTTTTCAATCCCATCACTTTCTTTGACGATCGCTAACGCCTGTTCTATATCTCCGTCTTGGGCAAACTCCCGTTCAATTAACACCTCTAGATAGGGGGTTTCTTCCATCGCATATAAGGCCGGAAGGGTGATATTGCCACTTACAAGGTCAGAGCCAGCAGGTTTGCCTAAAACCTCAGTTGGAGAGGTAAAATCGAGAATATCATCCACAATTTGAAAGGCTAATCCCAAATCCCGCCCATATTGATACATTGATTCTGCAACTTCTAAGGATGTATCACTGAGAATAGCAGAGGCTTTAGCGCTATTGGCGATTAAAGAAGCAGTTTTGTAATAACTTTTGTCTATATAGGTATCTAAAGAAAGTTGAGTATCAAAGCGGTTAATTCCTTGTAAGATTTCCCCTTCTGCAAAATCCCGAATCACTTCCGAGAGTAATTTAACCACTGTCAGGTTATCTAGATTAGCTAAATACCAGGAAGATTGAGCAAAGAGGAAATCTCCTGCTAAAACAGCAATACGGTTATCAAATAGGCTATTAACCGTTGGTACATTCCGTCTTAATTCAGCTTCATCCACCACATCATCATGCACCAAACTGGCTGTATGAATCATTTCGGTGATTTCTGCTAGACGACGATGACGGGGGGTTAAGTCTTTATCTAGTAAGGTTGCTCTAGCAACAAGGAGAACAATAGCGGGACGGAGACGTTTACCACCTGCTTCAAAAAGATGTTCAGCAGCAGCCCCTAAAATCGGGTGACGTGCGCCGATAAGACGTTTGAGATTATCCGTCAAGAGACGTAAATCATCATCTACAGGGGCAAAAAGGGAGGTAGTTGAGATCATTGGTTCGCCAGATTTGGCACTTTACGAAAGTTTACATAATTTTATATTTATTTTAAGATAACCATCCCTAACAGGGGAAGGTTAATTTTAGATGTTATGGCCCAAAGATGAAGGATCAAGGATGAAGTAAGAATGAAACCCCTTACTGTGAACTGACTTTTCACGGCAAGTCAAAAAAACCTTGATGCTTAGGCAGGGGGCAGAAGGCAGGAGGGAACGCTCAATACTTTAACTTTTGATGCTTTGGAGGCCGAAATTCCTTGCATCCTATCTACTTCTTCTAGAATAGTCTTAAAAAATTCAGGAGAAGCTAAATTCCAGGCTTCCCAATAAACTGTTCACGGTAACTCAAGCCGATCCAATTTAGGGAATTGTCTATTAAAATGGGTAGATAGTATTGTCTGTTTGTGATTATTCCCACCCTCGATCGCTTCCTCTCCTCTATCAAAACAATCATCTCAGTCTTTTATGAATGCCTT
>JBFRWQ010000059.1:0-13327 GCA_051439665.1 Microcystaceae cyanobacterium
GAATGCCCAACTAAAATCTACTTTAAAGATGACGACGCTCGAATGAGTTATGGACTCAGAACAATTAAACATCCTAATTATGCTCAACTGTGTAAAGACTTCCGAGAAAATAACCATTATCAAGGAATAGGAGGTCAACAAGGACAACAAACAATTAAATCAGTCATTGAGGTAATTCACTCTTACAATGCTCTTCTCAAAGCATGGTTTAACGGTGAAATTAAAGAAATACCAAAGATTCCTAATTATCGTAAAAGAGGACTATATCAAGTCACTTTTACCAATCAAAATATCCGCTATGAAGAGTTAGAAGGAGCTTGTTATCTTCCCTTAGCGAAATCACAAAAACCAGAGATGGAAAATCCATTGCTGGTTATTCCGAGTGGCTTTGGTTTTAATGCTAACCAGATAGCAGAAGTGAGAATCGTACCTCAAAATGGTAAATTGTGGGCTGAATATGTTTATAAAACTGAACCCCTTAAATCAGCTAACCTTGATTATTCTGAAGCATTGGGCATTGACCACGGATTAAATAACTGGTTAACCTGTGTCTCAACTCAAGGCAAGTCTTTGATCATCAATGGGAGAAAGGTTAAATCAATCAATCAAAGATCTAACCGATTTGTGGCTAAACACAAACAAGGTAAGGATCAGACTTACTGGGATGAGGAATTAGACCAAGCTACTCATCAACGTAACTGTCATAAGAGAGATGCAGTTAACAAAGCAGCTAGATTCATCATTAACTATTGTCTAAATCACGGAATAGGAAATATCGTCTTTGGTTGGAATGACCGTCAAAAAGACTCAATTAAGATGGGGAAACGGAACAATCAAAACTTTGTGCAGATTCCCACAGCAAGACTAAAAAACAGGATTCAACAGTTAGCTGAAACTTATGGAATCAAGTTCATTGAAACAGAGGAAGCGTACACCTCTAAAGCTTCTTTTCTGGATCACGATTTAGTACCTAGACATGGTGAAAAACCCAGTCAGTACGAGTTTTCGGGACAGAGAATTAAGAGAGGTTTGTATCAAGACTCCAAAGGACAGTTAATTAATGCTGATGCTAACGGAGCAGCCAATATCCTCAGAAAAGTAGCGACACAGGTAGGAATTAATCTATCCAAGGTCGGTAAGGGATTATTGACAGTCCCTAAGCGATATTTTCTCACTAATCTATCTAAATCATATCGTAAACGAGCGCAGACGTGTCTTCAGACTGTCGGAGCTTAACGTTTAGAATCCACGTGTTTTTAAACCGTGGAGATGTCAACTCGTCTCCTACCTTAAAGTTAGTGATATCTTTTCCTATCTCTTCTACCACACCTGCACCATCACAGCCTAAGATAGCAGGGTTATGATCGGGATAAAATGTTCCTCTACGACGAATTTTAGTGTCAATTGGGTTAATTCCTGCAGCTTTGAGACGAATTAATAATTGAGTTGAGGTTTTAAGGGAAGGAATCGGTACATCCTGTAAGGTAAGGACATCAGGATCACCCGCTTGAGACATTAAAATGGCTTTCATTAGTTTAGTGATTTTTGCTAGGGCAGACTTTGCCCACCTTAACAGGATTTTTCGATCTTTTGTAATTGATCAGTTAGGGACGAATTTGGGGCATCTTAACAAGTAGTTCTCAGAATCCATTGAGTTTCTGATCGGGAATTGAGAGATATAGTGCTACGCACTTATGCAGGGGACAGGAGTAAGCTATGACGCTTGTTTCAAGCTTGATCAATGTCAAACACCTTACTTTGTACTGCTATCTAGTTGAACCTAGAATGAAAAAGGAAAAAAATTGCCATCTTTAGGGAAATTATCGCTTTAAATCTCTTAATTACCCACTTTAGTGCCAAAAATAACTATTAAATTATGCTTGCTTGGAATTGGTCTTTGATCCGAAATATTTTACTCAGTAGTTTAGTGACGCTGACACTAGGCGTAATATCAGGTGAACGCAGTAAAGCGATCGCTGCCGATACCGTTCAACTACGTCTAGGACTCTTACAAACCTCTGTTAAGGTGAAGGACTTAGAAACTTGGCTAGAAACTGGCCATCCTCCAGCCAATGTCCCCTTTTCCCACTTATTATATACTCGTGAACTGCGTCAGCGCCTTAAACAATCCTTTGATCTCGATGGAACGATCGCTCAATCCTTTTTAGATCAATTATGGCAAACTCAGGAAGGGGATCAGTTTTTAAATCAACTGACTTCGGCCTTCCCTTACAGCGATCCCGATACCTTAAAAAGAGCGCTCGCAGCAACCCTACAATCAGAAGAGAAGATTAACTTTTTAACCTTTGTTCGCACCTATCCCCGTTCCCAATTAACCGTTAATTTATCGGCGGTGATCAATATGGGACTTCAGTTTCAAAGTGCAACCCTAGAAAAACAATTACTTCGTCCCCAATTAACCAAAGCTTTTCAAGATTCATCCTCTGATTTCTCCCCCCAATTCTTCGATCCCACTCAAACTGGCTCAGAAGTCATTCATTCTCGCTCTTTGGCCTTAGTAGATCGTCAAAGAGATCGGATCATTCCCCTTGATATTTATTATAGTCAGCAGACAAAAGGCTCATTAGTGGTAATGTCCCACGGATTTGCAGCCGATCGCCAATTTGTCGCTTATTTAGCCCGTCATTTAGCCTCCTATGGCTTTACTGTTGTCTCGATTGAGCATCCAGGTAGTAATATACGGGCTTTGGTTTCTTCAGCCTATGGCATGAATATTAATGAAATGCTACCCTCTCAGGAGTTTATTGACCGTCCACGGGATGTTAAATTTGTGTTAGACCGTTTAGCTCGTTTCAATGCCACTGTTCCCTCTCTAAAAGGCAAATTTAATACAACCGATGTCACCCTCATTGGTCATTCTTTTGGTGGTTATACAGCGCTGGCCTTAGCAGGTGCAACCCTCGATTTAAAAGGATTACGTCAATTTTGCCAAAAGTTACAACCATTAGGGCGCTCGCCTGCTGATTGGTTACAATGTGCTGCTGCTAAGTTACCTTACGCTGAAAAGCAATTTAAAGATAACCGAATTCGGCAAGTTATCCTACTGAATCCGATTGTTGGGCATCTTTTTAAGGATTTATCCCAAGTGAGCGTCCCTAGTCTCATTTTATCTAACAGTGAAGATGGAATTACCCCGATTGTTTCCCATCAACTGCAACCGTTTCAGCAATTAGGAGGAGAAAAATATCTTTTGTTAGGGATGGGAGGAACTCACATGAGTGTCACCGATGTTAGTAATCTAGATAGTGCAGTAGCAAGAAGTACCTTAGTAGAAGAAGTAATGGGAAAAGAAGCAGAACCGATTAGAGAAGTAGTTAAAGGGGTTAGCTTGGCTTTTATATCTCAATTTACCCCAGATGCTCACCATTATCAATCTTTTATCACTCATGATTATGCCCAATCTTTTTCCACTGACTCAGTACAACTTGCTTTCACCACTGAGTTACCTCGTTCTCTAGAAGTATGGATGAATACCCTAAATCAGGGTAAAACTAAAATAAATCAACATAAAGTAGTAAAACGTCAAGGTTTTTGGCAAAATTGGTGGCAATCTTTCCGTAAAGTCCCACAAATAATGGAAAAACCTGCTTACTGTACTGGGCAAGTTGATGATATGTTCAATACTTTGTTAAAAAACTATGGTTAGTATTACCTTCCTTGTCTTAGAGACACAATGAATTCAACTATGGATACAGAAGCCACCTTACACCAATTACGCCAACAAATGGCTGTTCTCAAAGACCAAATTAAAGCATTACAAGCCATCACCCCCCAAAGTATTTATGAAATGGAGGAGCGCTGGCAATTAGTCTTAAAAGGAACAAATGATGGCATTTGGGACTGGAATTTGCTCACCAACGAGTTATTTGTTTCGGCTCGCTGGAAGGAGATGTTAGGATATGAGGGTGACGAATTCCCCAATCATTTTAATACTTGGTACTCTCTTTTACATCCCAAAGATAAGGAGCAGGTGGTTCAAACCCTAGATGATTATTTAGCCCAAAAAATACCCCAATATGCTGTTAAATTTCGCTTAAAAACCAAGGGAGGCAGTTATAAATGGATCTTATCACGGGGACAAGCAATATGGGATGAACAGGGAAACCCCCTTCGTATGGCTGGATCTCATACTGATATTAGCGAACAAAAAGATATTGAGGAATCATTAGAACTTGAAAAAACCTTACTGAGATCAGTAATTGATTGTATTCCAGATGCGATTTTCTACAAAGATCATCGAGGTATTTATTTAGCCTGTAATCAAGCTTTTCAATCCTTAGTTAATAAAGAAGATACAGACATTATTGGTGCAACTGATTTTGATTTATTTGAAGAAGACAAAGCGCTGGCTTCCCGTGAGCAAGAACAGAAAATGATCCAACAAAAAAAATCACAAAGAACCGAAGAATGGATGGTTTGTTCCAAGGATCATCCCTGTTTATTTGATACCTTAAAAACTCCTTTATTTGATTATAGTGGTGCAGTGATTGGTTCAATTGGGATTAGTCGAGATATTACTAATCGAAAAGAAAAAGAATCTGCCCTAGAAAAACAAGCAGACAGAAACCGTTTATTAAGTCGAATTTCCCGCCAATTAATTGACCAAGATTTAACATCAGCTACTCAATATACCTTAGAACAAATTGGAGAATTTACCCAAAGTGATCGCACTTATATTATTCATTCTGATCGGATTAAATCAGAATGGAATATGACGGCTGAATGGTGTCGTCAAGGGATTAAATCAATAATCCATGATCGTCAAAATAAGTCCGTCACCGATTTTCCTTGGTTTTCTCAACAATTATCAGCAGGTAACTGTCTGAAAATCAATCGCTTAACTGATTTACCCATTGAAGCGATCGCAGAACGAACCTCTTTTGAAAATAGTCCAAGCCCAACCCTTGTCGTTGTCCCTATTATGAGGGAGGGTAAACTACTAGGCTATCTGGGATTAAATGCTAATCAAGATAAAGTATGGACAGAAGAAGAAGTTAGTTTTTTAAGATTAGTTGGGGAGTTTATTGCTATTGCTAAAGTGCGCTCAAATGCCGAAGAATCCTTAAAGGAAGCCAAAGAAGAAGCCGATACCGCCAACCGTGCTAAAAGTGAATTTCTAGCCAGTATGAGTCATGAATTGCGTACCCCTCTGAATGCAATTTTAGGATTCACCCAAGTGATGAATCGTGATCCTGATCTGAGTAAAGAACAACAACAAAATGTGGCGATTATTAATCGGAGTGGTGAACATTTACTAGAATTAATTAACGATATTTTAGAAATGTCCAAGATTGAGGCAGG
Source organism: Microcystaceae cyanobacterium (assembly GCA_051439665.1). Lineage (GTDB taxonomy): Bacteria > Cyanobacteriota > Cyanobacteriia > Cyanobacteriales > Microcystaceae > JBGTGT01. Next base: position 5,323 of record JBFRWQ010000059.1, read on the forward strand.
ACGCACTATTTTTAATCCTAGTAACTTTGACCTTTATCAACTATTAGATAGTTTAGAAACCTTATTAAAACTGAAAGCAGAAAAGCAAGAATTACAACTAATTTTTGAGCGCAGTGCAGATGTTGAACGATATATCAAAACAGACGAAGCCAAATTACGACAAGTATTGCTGAATTTATTGGGAAATGCCCTTAAATTTACCACCGAAGGAGGAATCATACTCCGAGTCAAACAGGGAAGTCAACCTAATACCCTCTTTTTTGAAGTAGAAGACACAGGATATGGGATTGCTGAAGGAGAAATTGACAAATTATTTGAAGCCTTTGGTCAAACAGAAACAGGACGTAAAGCACAACAAGGAACAGGATTAGGACTTCCCATCAGTCAAAAATTCATCCAGTTAATGGGGGGAGAGATCAAAGTCAGTAGTACAGTGGGTGAAGGGACTATTTTTAGTTTCCAGATTTGCATTGAAAAAGTGTCCGAGAAAATGATCAAACAAGAGAAAAATTTCCCGAAAGTGATTGGTCTTGCTCCGAATCAACCTAACTATCGTATCTTAGTAGTAGATGATCGTTGGGAAAGTCGTCAGTTATTGTTAAAGTTACTACACTCAGTAGGATTTCAGATTAAAGAAGCCAGTAATGGACAAGAAGCGCTGACAATTTGGCAACAATGGCAACCTCATTTAATTTGGATGGATATACGAATGCCCGTCATGGACGGCTATGAAGCAACCCAACGGATTAAACAAAGCGCTCAAGGACAAGCAACAGTTATTATTGCCTTAACCGCCAGTGCTTTTGCAGAAGAACGTCAAGAGATTCTCTCAGCAGGATGCGATGATTTCATGAGAAAACCCTTTCGAGAAGAAATTTTATGGCAGAAAATGGCTGAACATTTGGGGGTTCAATATCAATATGAAACCTCAGTAGAAGAGTCTTCTCCGACTCTCCAGTCAATGTCAGATCACTTGCCCCAATTACACCAACAGTTACAGCAAATGCCAGAATCTTGGCAGTCCCAAGTGCGACAAGCAGCGCTAGAATGTAGCGATGATCAGATTATCTTGTTATTAGCAGAAATGCCATCGGATTTAGAAGAGGTTAAACAGATAATAAAAGCATGGGCAGATGATTATTTGTTTGATCAGATTATTAATTTTATGGATGAATAGGTTGTTAGAATAATTGACTTATACAGTTTTTATATAATCACCTAACAAGAGTTGTTATTTCCAATTTTTCAGGATTATCAATTTTCATAATTTTAATCTTATTTACTTTGACTACTTCTCTAACCTGTTGTAACAACAATAGTAAAATATCTTCAGCACAATTTGGCTCTTTTTCCACAAAATCAATTAATTGTAAAAATGATTGTTTGACCAATTTATTATTAATCTTTCCCTGATAATCTAGTGTATAAGGATAGGGTTGTTCTAAAGAGCGTGTTAGCCAGCCGCTTTCAGCCATTGAAGGTAAACCTAACTCTTTTAATGTGGGAGTTATGTATTGTGTATCTACTGTTCTACCAGAAAATCCTCCCTGCATCCATGATTGATGATATCTTATATCTTGATTTGGCTCAAGTATTTTATGGGCTAATAAAGTAACTAAAACAGTATAAACCCCTTTCTGTTTGGTAGAATTAGTAGCAATATTTTCAATAAACTGTAAACACTCTTGAGGGAGTTTTCTCTGAGTTTCAATAATCTTATTCGAGTTATCAGTACTATGATATACTTGAAGTAATTTTTCTTTGTGATTCATTAGGCTTAATCCTAGAATTTCTAATTGAACAGGTTGGCTTAAAAACTGGTAATTTTTTCTCTTTTGAGAAGGCTCAATATCTTCTAATAACTGTTGCTGTTTAATTTGAAATGCAATTTCATGAATCATAGGAATGCAAACAGAATTGCCAATTTGTTTATAGCATTCTCCAAGATTAGAATGGCGTTTAAACTGATCAGGAAAGCCCATAATTCGATAACATTCATTAATCGTTAACTTTCGCACTGCATTTTCTTGAGGAAGATAAATAAAGAAACGACCTGATGTTTCTTGTGAGGGTAAAGTAGGATGAACACCTTGAATAGAATAGATCCGATTAGGTTGTCTATGCACTCTAGAAAGATGTTCAGTATTCGGCCTAATTCCTGTTTTCCAAATATTTTTGTTACGATAGCCAACAAAAATTAAACCCGATTTTTGCTTTTTATAATTGTCAAGAATTGTATATTCATCATGTTCTAAATACTCAAATTCTCCTTGATGATCTAAGTAATCTTCAAGAGAAACCATCAATTTTTGTTTTTTAATAAGATTAAAGTTAAATTTATGATTGAGGGTGGCAATAATAATAATTCTTTCTCGATTTTGTGGTAAACCAAAATCTTTAGCATTTAGCAATTTATAATCTACTAGATAGCCTAAATCTTCCAAAGAATAGAGAATAACATCTAAGGTTTTACCCTTATTAAGATGTAATAAATGCTTGACATTTTCTAAAACAACCACTTTAGGTTTTTTAACCGAAATAATCTCACAGATATGAAAAAATAATGTTCCTCTAGTATCTTGAAACCCATTTCGTTTACCTGAGATACTAAAAGGTTGGCAAGGAAAACCTGCTGTTAATATATCATGTTTAGGAATCTTATTAACTTCTAATTTAGTAATATCTTTTTCAGGTAAATCACCGAAATTCTGATAATAAACTTTTTGGCAAGCTTCGTTAATTTCACAAGAATAAATGCAATTATATCCTGCCTTTTCAAAAGCAAGACGAAACCCACCAATTCCTGCAAATAAATCAATAAATGAATGAGAATAAGTCATTAAGCTTTTAATTTACAATAATAGTAGAAAAAGATACAGCTAAACACCATACATTAATTTTATCATAGGATCAATGTATATTGTCGTGATAGAAGAGCTTTAAGCCTCTAAGCTGCTATCTACTCATCAGATTGACTCACTCCGTCCAATTATCTATTTAACCAACTCGATATGCTTTAGGTGTCATCCCCGTCATTTGTCGGAACTTCTTAGTTAAATGACTGTGACTATTAAACCCACAATCAAGCGCTATATCCATAATTGAGTGATCAGTTTGTTTTAATAAAGATTTAGCCCGTTCTATCCTTTGCTGAATCAGATATTGATAGGGAGAATTACCAAGAGATTGCTTAAAAAGGCGGCTGAAATGAAATTGACTCATATCGAGTAATTGAGCTAAATTTGCCAGCTTAATCTCTTCATCTAAATGGGCATCAATATAATCTAAAATTCTCTGAAGATGACGAGGGGGTAAGCCACCTTCGTAACTGGGAATCTCTGGCTTGGTTGTACCATGATGTCGCAAGAGATTAACCGCCAAAACATTAGCCAATGAGTCTAGATAAAGTTGACCCATTGGTTGTCCTTGCTGATATTCTGTGAAGAGCATCTTGGCGATCGCTTCTAACTGTTGATCCCGAACCTGAAATTGGGGCATTAATTGCAGGCGATCGCTATCCTGAGTCAATGTCTCTTGAGCAATTTTTTGCAAAAACTGATGATTGATCTGAATTTGCAAACAATTTTCCTCTCCCTCCCATCGCACAAACAAAGGGGTATTAACAGGCGTAATCAGCATCCCGCCCTGACAATATAGCCCCTGATAGGTAGAATCATCTTGCACTTGTAAATAATGAAGGGGTTGGGGCGCTAGGGACATATATAAGGTATGATGCTCCTCCGATAGATAATTCCCTTCTCCAGCAGGATTTAGAAGATGTTCAATCTTGATCGTCTCCTCACCTTGTTTTTGGCTAGATTGGAGATCTATTTTGTTCACTAGACCAGTCCTCTCAGTTAATGTATTCAATATTATAGGGACTTTAAAAAATTGAGCGCAAGATTGTACAAGTAAGGCAAGAAAGAGATAGTTTGGTATTAAAAATCATCTTAAGCTGAGGATGTTGTTACTTAGGAGCAGATTCTCATGAAATTAGTTATTTTTGGCTCAAGCGGTGGTGTCGGTCGTCAAGTGGTAAAACAAGCAATTGAACAAGGTCATCAAGTGACAGCATTTGTTCGCAATCCCGCAAAAATGATGATGATGCACCCTAATCTTCAGGTTTTTCAAGGTGATGTCCTCGATTTTACCTCCGTTAAACAAGCGGTTCAAGGACAAGATGCGGTAATTTGTACCCTTGGTTCAGGACAAAAATTAACGGGAACCCTTCGTTCAGAAGGAACAAAAAACATTATTGAAGCGATGGAACAATCAGGTATCCAACGGTTTATTTGTCAAACAACGCTAGGTACGGGTGATAGTTGGGGCAGCCTAAATTTCTACTGGAAATATATTATGTTTGGCTTACTTCTACGGAATGTTTTTGCTGATCACGAACAGCAGGAAAAATATGTACAAAAAAGTAATCTTGATTGGACAATTGTGCGTCCTGGTGCATTTATCGAGGGAGGAAAAACAGGTCAATATCGTCATGGATTTCCAGGGACAGATAAAACCTCTCAACTTAAAATCACCCGTGCTGACATAGCAGACTTCATTTTAAAACAACTGGTTGACTCTTCTTATTTACACCAAGCCCCTAGTCTTTCTTACTAACTTCTTTTTCAAAAAAAAGGCGTTGCTGATCTAAAAGTTTAGTTAAGAAACTTTACATATCAGCAGCGCTATTTGAATAATAGAGCTGGCCAAGCTAGTAGATATTTTCAATTAGTCATTCTTGTCATGTTTCCTTGAGTATATCAGTAACACTAATGATCAGGTAGGGGTCATAGATAAGCAACTATAAGCTGCTTAGTTTCTACCTAATTGGTTATCTTAAGCATAAATTTCTTCTGTGGCATTAACAAGAGCCAATTCTTCATCAAATCGAGCGACCCAGCCTGTTTTAGAGAAGAAGCGGTGGGTGATGATCTGGTGATCAGGTAAATTTTGTTCAACTACGGTATGATATATCCAGGGAATTCTCCAACTATGGCTGTGGCGATCTAAATAGATTTGTTCCCAAAAGATCAGAATATCTTCAACCCAAACATCTAGTTCTTTTTTGTCAGTAAAAATACGGTGAGGGGGGAGAATTTCTTGTTGCTTAATTTGTTCAGTAATACTTTCCATTTGTTCATCAGAAAGTTTATAGGGACAAAACGGACGATCAGCGATTAACATAACATTGACTCCTTCCAAGCTCTATAGTTATAGAATAGTTCTTTCTGCCAAAAATAGTGGTGATCTGTGTCTAACTTTTATGGTGATTCTTGAGAGAAAAACATTAATTTTTTTGTCTAAAATTTATTAAGAAAGATGTGAAAAATGAGAAAAATAAACTATTAATAAAATGTTTAGAATTTCAATGAGAGTTATCTTATTATTAATTTGTAAAAAAAGATCACAAAATTCCCATTTTTAAGTACATCAAAGGAAAGGAAAAAACAACAAAGTAGAAGGGATCGGTAGATTCAGGTAAAATATGGGATAGACCTTAACTCATCTTTACTTAACTCTTTGTAATGACTGCTGCTTCCTTTGACTGGCTTTATCGGGGAACCCATGAAATTTTCCCAAACCAACCCAATTCTACTGATGTCAACGAAAATTTAGAACAATTGATCGTTAAAAGCGATCGCCCTCTAAGAGTTAAACTAGGGATTGATCCGACAGGAACAGATATTCATCTAGGCCATAGTATCCCCTTTCGTAAATTACGGGCGTTTCAGGATGCAGGTCATACAGCAGTGGTTATTATTGGCGATTTTACGGCACAAATTGGCGATCCTACGGGTAAATCAGAAGTAAGAACCCAATTAACCCCAGAGCAAGTCAAGCAAAATGCTCAAGACTATTTGAACCAATTACGGCCTATCTTAGATTTTGATACCCCTAAGCGCTTAGAAATTCGCTACAATTCCGAGTGGTTAGCAGGACTCGATCTAGGAAAAATTTTAAACCTACTTTCAACCATGACAGTAGGACAGATGTTAGCCAAAGAAGGATTTTCAGAGCGCTTTAACAAAGAAAACCCGATTTTTCTCCATGAATTTCTTTACCCCTTGATGCAAGGCTATGATTCAGTAGCGGTTGATGCGGATGTAGAATTAGGCGGAACGGATCAAAAGTTTAATATAGCCGTTGGACGAGATTTACAGCGCTATTTTGGCAAAAAGCCCCAATTTGGTTTGTTGTTACCCATTTTATTAGGGACAGATGGGGTGCAGAAAATGTCGAAGTCTTTGAATAATTATGTAGGATTAAAAGAAGATGGCCTCTCTATGTACTCTAAGTTAGAAAAGACACCGGATGCCCTCTTAAATGATTATTTTGAACTATTAACTCAAATTCCCCTGGATCAACTCCCTGATAATCCCAGAGAAGGACAAAAACAGTTAGCCATTGAAGTTGTCTCTCAATTTTACGGGAAAGAAGCAGCCTTAACCGCTCAAAAAACAGCAACAGAACTGGTTAAAAAGCAGAATGTAGCAGCAGCAGCCGACGTTCCTGAATATTCCCTCTCCAATGTAGAATTTCCTGTCAAAATATTCTATATTTTAGGAGCAAGTGGCTTGTGTAAGAGTAGTGGGGAAGGCCGTCGTCAAATTCAGGGAGGAGCAGTAAGATTAGACGGCGATCGCATTACTGATGTTAACTTAACCTTTGAAACACCCGATTCCTTAAAGGATAAAATCCTACAAGTAGGTAAGAAGAAATTTATACGTCTAGTGGATTAAGATGAACCTGAAATGAAAACAGATACCTTATTTTACACGATCTTTTTGGACTTCCCCCAAATCTTCTTTGAACTGATTAATCAACCTGACTTTTCGCGGCATTTTAAAAAGGAAGAATGCCGTGAAAAGTCAGATCCTACTCTCTGTCTTCAGCAAAAAAATGCTAAGATCGGATTTGATCAATTGGTAATCGGTTCTCCTTAGTGGGAACAGTGTTTGGAGTGAGTTACATGAAAAACTTTTTGACCTTTCTTGCATTAAGTATATCCTTATCAGGAATTGCAGCGTCTGTCTTACGGGAAGAAATGAGATGTTATCTAGGGTTAGCCTCCCAAAGCTGTCCGACTTCCGAAAAACCCACCCCTCCTGTCTCTTTACCCCAAAAAAGCCCCCTAGAAGACCTAGAACCCACTAAATCTACCACGCAACCGAAAGTCATTGAGCCTTCCCCTGAAAAACCGATTATATCAGAGCCAGAGCAACCTGTTGCTTCCCCTAATCCCCTAGAAACCCCTGCTCAACCAATTGAAACAGTACAGAGATTAAACCCTAATACACCCCTTCGAGAATTACCAGTTCCGGTTGAAGCGCTGAGAAAAAGGGACTTAGAAACTTCAAATACCCCAGCAATAGAGCCTACAGAAACAGGAATTCCCCTTTCTGTTGAACCTTATGAGTCAACCCCCGAATAAAGATGACTTAATAATCATTGCTTATTCTTACAGCGATCCTCTATTAGAGCCACCCCCAGATATGACAATTTGGGGGTATGAAATTAGTTGCTTGTACCAAGATTTAGGACAAAGAGATCAGTGGAAAGCGCTACTAGCAGAGATTCAACAACACCCTCCTCATTCTCTTCTGATTCGTCATTTAGAAGAATTAGGAGATAGCTTAACCGAAATTATCCAAAATTTAACCTTTTTAGAGTCTCAATCCATTGAGGTGATCGCTGTTGAAGAAAATTATATTACTTCTCAATTTGCTAATCTTGCTAACTCCGAATTAAAGGGTCAACTAACCCCTATTTTACAACAAATTATCGATCAAAAGCGACAAAAAGCGCTTAAAAAAGGTCATGCTCGTAATCGGTTGACTGCTTCTCCGCCCCCTGGCAAAGCGCCCTATGGTTATCGAAAAGGACAGGGAAAATATATTATTGATCGCAGTACTGCTCCTGTGGTTAAAGCTTTTTTTGAGCAGTTTTTATTATTTGGCTCATTACGAGGTGCGGTTAAATTCATTGAACAAAAATATGGTAAAAA
>JBFRWQ010000060.1:0-4026 GCA_051439665.1 Microcystaceae cyanobacterium
CTGGGCGGTTGCCTTTTTATTGTCTCCTGTCGCTAGTAGTTATATCACAGGGGAAGTGTTGCGAGTGAATGGAGCGCATCATACTTAATTGGTTGTATCGGTGTTACCCTGTAGGGGCATAATACTATTATGCCCTCATCTTCTTGGTGCTATGGCTGAAGAACTTGCGACGAGGAAGCAAAAGTAATTGAGCAAAATCAAGTTCGTAGTCGCTTAAAGCCCTCACGACGAACTTAAGCTATTTGGTGGGCTTTGCCCACCCTACTGGAAAAGTTATTTTTTACCCTGTAGGGGCATAATACTATTATGCCCTCATCTTCTTTGTGCTATGGCTGAAGAACTTGCGACGAGGAAGCAAAAGTAATTGAGCAAAATCAAGTTCGTAGTCGCTTAAAGCCCTCACTACGAACTTAAGCTATTTGGTGGGCAAAGCCCACCCTACAGTCTTACAACCAAGGACTAACATCCACGGCCAAGGTTTCCCCTAACCCTAACAGAGGACATAGTTGGGAAGGAGTCCATTGACATGAGATAGCCCCTTCGTCACCCACATTGAAACAATGGGGGATAATCTCTTGATGAAGATAGAGATAATAGCGCTCTTGTACCTTCTCTAAGGAGATTCCTAATTCTAATTGTTGACCAACTTCAATCAGTTGGACAATGTTTTCAATCTTATCAGCTAGGGTTTCTGGTTCATTATTGGCTAATAAATCTAATAAACCTTGGTAAATTAGCCGTTCTAGGGTAGGTTTGCCCTGAGGAACTGTTAACTGACAGTCTAACGCTTTAGCTTCTGCTGCGATCGCTTGCAATTCCCCAATCTGATGAATCCTTTCTTGAGGATCATTGATCTGGGCTTCTAAGGTTTCAATGGCAAGGGTACAACGGTGAGAAATGGCAATTTCAGCCGCTACCTGTAATTCTTGGGGAACAAGTAACTCATCCCGATGGAAAGCAGCTAAGATGCCGTAATTATCTCGATAAACTTGGGTATAAAGCTGATCTAGCCGTTTTTTCGTTTTATCGGTAACATACTGCATAATGCGATGGCGCTCTTCAGCAAACAGCGTTTGTAGATCAAAGGACTGATAACCAAAGACTTCGCTCATGGTCACAATCATCTTAGCAACACTGGCTTGGTTAAGAGCGCTGAATAACTGCTCTTTCACCTGACTGTAATGGCTACGGCCTTGATAGGTTTGAATACAACAATGGAAGTCCCAGCCACCAATATGCAGGACACTGAAGATATAATGTTTTTGCTCCCATGTAATATCAGAAATTAGCTTCACTTGACCCACTGCAAGGGTTAATGACCCAATTTGCTGCTTTTGATAATCTGTTTGTTGGGCTTGGTAACAATAAATCTTAGCATCGGGATCATAGGGGGTAAAGAGGGAACTAATAGCATAATGGGCAGCTACTTGTTCAAAGCCTATTTGGGCAGGAATTACTAAATCTTGATAGATTTGCTCCCCATCCTTAAAACAATCCACATTACTAGGGGCTAGGGCTAACTGAAAGCGAAATTCTTTTTCTAACTGTACCCCAGAGACTTCGGCTGCTAATTCCAGCGCCCGTGCTGCATACCGTAAAATTTGTGTGCCTTCTGGCCGAGAAATCTCATCGAAAAACCAGCCACAACTGGTAAACATCAATAAGCTATGACGCTGCATCTCTAATAACCGTAGTGCATCAATTTGTTCGGCTGAGGAGAGGGGTTGACATTGATGACGGGTGAGAAATTCTTCCACGTTATCGGGAGAGCGATCTAAAATCACCTTAATGTATTCATCCCGTGCGCTCCAGGGATCGGTTAATAAAGCAGGGGCATACTGGTTATATAAAGTGATTAACTCATCTCGTAACCAATTTAAGCTATCTCGTAGGGGTTTACGCCATTTTTGATGCCATTCACCACCGCCACCGCAGCCACAGTCATCTTGCCAACGATCAACGCCGTGGGCGCAACTCCAGGCTGTGACGGGTTTTAATTCGACTTCCCAGGTGGGGGGACAGATGCTTAAATAATGGGCATAATTGCTCACCGTCCAATCATGATCGGCAAACCCTTGGGTGAAAGCATAAGCGAGACATTTTTCTGTTCCCCCTTTGTGGTGGCCGAAGGTTTCCCCATCGGTAGCAACGCTAATGAGTTGGGAGGGACGATGATCACCTTTGACTGCTTGTCCTAAACGGCCAATGAGGTGATCGGTACTCGCCAGCACTTCACCAAAGCCCATATCTCTAGAAATCGGTCCATCATAGAAGAAAATATCTAAGTAACGACCATCTGAGATATAACAACGATAGGGACGGGTGGGATCAATTTGAGATCCGCCCACTTCGTGCCAGTCGGGATGAGAATTTTCTTCATTGGGTAAGGGACGACACCGTTGTGCTTGTGAGGGGGCTAAGATGGTGAATTTAAGCCCTTCATCGATTAAAACTTCGACGGTTTCTGCATCAATGGCCGTTTCTGCTAACCACATCCCTTCGGGATCACGACCAAAACGGGCTTTAAAATCGGCTTTGCCCCAACGAATTTGGGTGTATTTGTCCGGTTTGTTGGCAAGGGGGAGAATAATGTGGTTATATACCTGGGCGATCGCATTACCATGACCATTTAATCGTTGACAACTGAGGCGATCGGCTTCAATGATACGCTCATAGACTTCTTGATCATAAGTTTGCAACCATGACATTAAGGTTGGTCCAATATTAAAGCTGAGATATTCAAAATTATTGACAATTCCAATCACTTCGTTACGGTTATTGACAATGCGAGCAAAGGCATTAGGACGATAACATTCATGGTAAATACGTTCATTCCAATCATGACTTGGATGGGCGCTAGGCTGGCGCTCGATGGTATTGAGGTAGGGATTTTCTCTTGGAGGTTGATAGAAATGTCCGTGAACGGTGACATAAATGCCTTGGGCTATGGATTGAGACGGGGCTGAGGATTCAGTAATAGAATCGGCTGCATGGGTTGTAGGGGTTAGGGTGTAGGTCATCTCGAATACCGTAGAAGTTAACAGTTGACTGAGGAAAATTTCTCTTCTTGAAAAAATATTAAATTGGCGACAGAGTGGGACTTTTTGAGGTATAGGATCGTTCTCTTTTTAGGCAGTCATTAGTCTCTAATATTTGCATTATACAATACAATCTTTTGCAAGAATTCGAGATCCTTTTATTAAGAAAAATTAATTTTTTTAAAGTTGTGTTAAATACCGACAATTCAGATACACCCCGTAGGGACATAACACTGTTATGTCCAACAATTGTATGATTCCCCACACAAAATTTTATAAAGGAATAAAAAGAAGACAAGCGCTCTTTTTAAATCCTCTGCTTTGAAGAAAAAATCTATAGGATTTAACAGTGTTAAATACCGACAATTCAGATATAATCTGTTATGTCCAACACTGTTATTTTTCTCCACACAGAGTCTTATAAAGGAATAAGAAGAAGGTGAGTGCTTTTTTAAAATCCTCTAATTTGAACCCAATATCTGAAGAATTTAGGGATATTTAATCCTAATAGATGAAAGGTGATCGCTTCAATTGGGTTGAGATGAATTATTATTAATTAATCGCATCAATAAACGTAATCCTTCATTAACGGCTGCTGAATCAGGAAAGATAGTCGATAGCTCAGGATCAATCTGGACAGTTAAGGGCTTTTTGTTTAGTTCTTGATTTTTTGCGATAAACGTAAGTTTAGAAAAATCATACTCAGGAGATAAATCATCTTTTTCTAAATCTATAGACTCATTTTCTGGTTCTTCCTCAAAAACTTCTGGACAAGCACTCTTTAGGTTTTCTAAAAATTGTTCGGTGGTTAAGTTGTCAAAATGTTCTCTAATCAGTTTAGCTGCTCTTTTTGGATCTACCATAATTACATAACTCCTTTTAGATCGATAATCTCTGACTTTTCAATCATAGCAATATTTCTCACTGCCAGTTGCACATGAGCCAAATCAAAGATCGCTGAATTGGGATAAATACGTTGTCCTTCAAT
>JBFRWQ010000061.1:0-6671 GCA_051439665.1 Microcystaceae cyanobacterium
CGCACTAATCTAACCCTTTTAATTTGTTCGGGTTGATAGTAGTGCAAATCATAACTACCGACCAATCTAAGTCGTCCAATTCCTTTTTTGTCCGTAAAGGTAATCGCTTTACGGGTTTCTAAGTCAAGCTTCCACCCTGTTGTTTTATACTCAACGGAACGGCAATTTTTCTGAAACTTAGGATACCCTTTTTTCCCTTTTACCTGACGCTTGCAGTTATCGTAAAATCGAGCGATAGCTGACCATGCTCTCTCTGCACTAGATTGTCTAGCCTGAGAGTTCAGTTCTTTGGCAAATTTATATTCTTGAGCTAAAATGCGACAATATTTATTTAAGTCGTAGCGTCCTACTCCCTGATGATCCATCCAGTGTCTCAAGCACTTATTTTGGACGAACTGAGCAGTACGGATTGCTTCGTCTATCCCTTGATATTGTTGCTTTTTAGCCCGAACCTTAAACTCTAGAACCAGCATTTATGTCAGTGAACTCGACCTAAGAAAACTTATAACACAGATTTTCTACTTTGTGTCGCCAGTTTTTTAAGATCTTGCTGCTACGCAACTCCGAACATCAGTGGTCGGAGTTTCATCCCACCGCTAAACTTCCTTGTAGCGGGGGTCTTCACTCCGACATTTTCGAGATAAATTTGCGCCCCTAAACAGATGAGAATGAGAATTTGTGTTACCTAAGAGAGTAACGGTTGAGGATCACAAGCAACGTCTATTTTTGCCCCATTTCCATTATTATTCTGGACAATGGTAAACGGTAAATTGCCATGATACGCTTGAGTCAATAATTCTTTGAGATCGCTAATTAACGGATAACGAGGGTTTGCACCTGTACATTGATCATCAAACGCCTGATCCGCTAAACTATCAATCTTGGCAAAGAATTCTGCTTCACTTTCAGGAATCACATCCTTAATCGCAGAAGGAACATCTAAGCGGTGTTTTAAGTTTTCAATGGCTAACACAAGGTTTTCTACTTTTTCTAAGTCACTGTCCCCTTGTAAGCCTAAATAGTTGGCAATTCGGGCATAACGCCAGGTTGTATTAGGATACTTATACTGGGAAAAAGTAGCCTGTTTAAAAGGTGCATCTGTCGCATTATACAAAATGACATAAGGAATCATCAAGGCATTAGCTAACCCGTGAGGAATATGGAAAACTGCCCCTAATTGGTGCGCCATTGAGTGACAGATACCCAAAAAGCCATTAGCAAAAGCCATACCTGCCATTGTTGCTGCATAATGGACTTTTTCCCGTGCTTTAGGATCCTTTGCCCCATTTTCATAAGCGCTGGGTAAGTATTTAAACAATAAGCGTATTGCTTCTAAGGCCATCCCATTGGTGTATTCTGAGGCTAAAACAGAGACATAGGCTTCTAAAGCATGGGTTAACGCATCAATTCCCCCATAAGCTGTTAGTTTTTTCGGCATATTTAAGGTTAATTCCGGGTCAACAACAGCCATTGTTGGGGTTAAAGCATAGTCAGCAAGAGGGTATTTAATATTATTACGGCGATCTGTAACCACAGCAAACGGTGTCACCTCAGATCCTGTCCCAGAAGTCGTTGGAATCGCCACCATCACTGCTTTATCACCTAATGGGGGTAATTCATAGACACGCTTGCGAATGTCCATAAAACGCATCGCTAATCCCTCAAATTCAATTTCAGGGTGTTCGTATAGCAACCACATAATTTTGGCTGCATCCATCGGTGATCCCCCGCCCAGCGCTATGATAACGTCAGGATTAAAGGTTTTCATGAGAGCAAGTCCCCGTTGAACCGTTTCTAGGGAAGGATCTGGCTCAACATCATAGAAGATGTCATATTTTAAGTCAATTTCCTCTAACACTTCCTCTAAGGATGCAGTCATTCCCAAATCAAATAAGGGTTTATCCGTCACAATAAAGGCTCGTTTTTTCCCTGCTAATTCACGCATTGCTACAGGTAACGCCCCATATTTAAAGTAAACCTTGGGAGGAACACGAAACCAGAGCATATTTTCCCGTCTTTCAGCTACGGTTTTGATATTTAGGAGATGATGAGGTTCAACATTCTCACTAATGGAATTTCCGCCCCATGTACCACATCCAAGGGTTAAAGAGGGATCTAAACGAAAATTGTATAAATCACCAATTGCACCTTGAGAAGAGGGAGTATTAATCAAAACTCTGGCAGTTTCCACCGCATCTTCATAACGTTTGATGTGATCTCGGTTATCAGGTGAGGTATAAAGAACGGCTGTGTGGCCTCTACCTGCAAAAGCAACTAATTTCTCCGCTTTCTCTACCCCATCCTCGAAATTTTGCGCCCGATACATAGCTAGGATAGGAGAGAGTTTTTCAATAGAAAAGGGTTCATCTAATCCGATTGTTTCCACTTCTCCCATAATGACACGGGTATCTTCAGGAATAGAAATTTCAGCCATTTCTGCTAATTTCTGTACGGATTGACCGACAACTTTCGGGTTAATATGACCTTCCTTCATTAACAGATTAGCCACTTTCCCTTTCTCTTCTTCATTGAGGAAATAAGCGCCTCGTTGTTGAAATTCCTGTCGCACTTCATCATAAACAGAATCTTCAACAATAACCGATTGCTCACTGGCACAAATCATGCCATTATCGAAGGTTTTGCTGAGAATAATTGAAGAAACTGCCATTTTAATATGTGCTGTTCCATCAATCAAAGCAGGAGTATTTCCTGCACCTACGCCCAAGGAAGGACGACCTGAAGAATAGGCCGCTTTGACCATACCAGGTCCGCCAGTTGCTAGAATGAGGCTAATGTCCCGATGCTGCATCAATGCTTGTGATAATTCAACAGAAGGGGCATCAATCCAGCCAATTAGGTCTTCTGGTACACCAGCAGCGACCGCAGCCTCTAAAACTACCTTTGCTGCTTCAATGGTGCAGTTTTTCGCCCTTGGATGGGGAGAAAAGATGATTCCGTTACGAGTTTTGAGGGTAACTAAGGCTTTAAAAATAGCAGTAGAGGTAGGGTTTGTAGTAGGAACAATTCCCGCTAAAATGCCCACTGGTTCAGCGATTTTTTGTAGTCCAAAGGACTTATCTTCTTCAATGATACCGCAGGTTTTTTCCTGCTTATATTTGTTGTAAATAATTTCTGATGCAAAGTGGTTTTTAATCACTTTATCTTCAATTACCCCCATTCCTGTCTCAGTTGCAGCTAACTTAGCAAGGGGAATTCTGGCTGCGTTAGCTGCTAAAGCTGCTTTCTTGAAGATTGAATCTACCTGTTCTTGACTAAAGGCTGCATACTTTTCTTGAGCCGTTTTAACTCGTTGAATAAGGTCTTCGAGTTCTTGCAGATTAGTAACTGGCATAATGGTTAACACACAAAGAGGATAATTTCTTTGACAGTATAACGATTATTTTGGCTCTTGATTGTTCAGTAATATCTTTAGGATTTTCTTAATATTTTGATCACCTTTGCCAAAGGGGGTATGAATAGTTAGCTATTTTACAAAAGCATACCTCCCTAGAAATAGGATGCCAGTTACTTTAATCTTAGAAAAGATGCTTAAATTAACCCTCTTCGTATCTAACGGCTGTTCCACTGGTGGCTACCATTAACATACTGCCACTGCTACCAATATTAATAGATTCATAATCAATGTCAATAGCAATAATAGCATTAGCCCCTAGCGCTTCTGCTTGTTCAATCATCTCTTGCATTGCGGTTTCTTTAGCTTCTCTTAAGGATTCTTCGTAAGCAGCAGAACGTCCCCCCACAATATCACGAATTCCTGCGAAAAAATCACGGAAAATATTGGCCCCTAAGATAGCTTCTCCACCGACAATACCATGATGAGATACAATTCTTTTGCCTTCGATTTGGTCAGCTGTTGTGACAATCATTGTGATTAATTCTCCTTAGAAAAATTTTATCTTATTGTATAAAGAAATGGCATTCCAATGACTGATTTGATAAAACTTTACATTATTGTTGGACTCAAATGAATGATCTACTATCAAAAATCAATTGACACAACATCGTTTTTGAAAGAGAATTCATAAATAAGATCATGATCCCATCTAAATGATAACAAATGCCGAAAAAATGGGAAAGATAGAACCAACTTTATTTAACTGACTTTTATGAATCATTCTCCTAATCTTAATACATTATCTACACAAGAAGTCAACCAATTAATTGACTCTCTGCAAAATGTAGAAATATCACCGCAAAATCAAAAAAATCTTTTATTAATAGGGCAAAATAATGATACCGATTCTGAATTACTAGAAAAACTGGCTGTTAAAATCCAATCTATTGATGATTCCTCTAGATATCCCTATCAATTAGATATCTTACAAGCGCTTGCAAGCAATCCCAACACCCCCCCAGACATCTTATTCAAGTTAGGCGCAATGTTTCCTGAAGAAATATTAGCTAATTCTGTTTTCATGTTATTGTCGATTGATTTACCTAATTTAATTCAAGAATTGCCATTATATGAATGGGTAAAGCGAATAAACCTGCCCGACTTTATTTTAACAAGTATTTCTTTTCATCCTCGACGACGTAAATTTATTAAAGAAGTCACAACTGATGTGCGTTTGCTAGAATTCCTGAGTGAAGATTCATCACCAGGTGTGCGTAGTAATGTGGCGAAAAATCCCAATACACCGATTCACTGTCTAGAAAAACTTGTTAATGATCAAGATTACTCAGTTCGTTGCGAAGTTGCCCGTAATCCAAATACACCGACTCAATTACTTGAAATTTTAGCTCAAGATCCTATTAATTGGGTACGCCAAGAAACAACATATAATCTTAACCGTCCCCAGTCTTTTTTGAAAAAACTAGCTCAATCAAGTGATCCTAAAATTTGCCGTAAGATGGCTGAGTTTTCCAATTTACCTAGCGAAATATTAGAAATTTTAGGGCAAAATTCCGATTTATGGGTAAGGAAACTGGTAGCAGAACATTCTAATACCCCTGTTTCTGTTTTAGAAACCCTATATCAAACCGATCATGAGATAGTATGTACCAGTTTCGACCGAGTGGTAACAAGTGGACAAGGTAATAATCGGGATGTTTATCTAGGTTTAGCAAACAATCCCCAAACCCCTGCTTACATCTTAGAAGAATTAGCTCAATCTAATGATACTAGAATTCTTGAATATCTTGCTTATAACCCTAGTACACCCGTTAAAATCTTAGAAAAATTAGCTCAAATGTCTAACATACAGCTAAATCATCTTCTAGCTAGAAATCCTCATACTCCTGTTCATATTTTAGAATTATTACTCCTTAATTCCCCAGAAAAAGCTAATATCCCTAATACTTCTGAGGAGGATTTCTCATCATTACTAGCTTATGATGAAGGAATTCGTGATTATATTGCTCAAAATGCCAATGCTAACCTTAAAATACTAGAAATTCTTGCTCAAGATGCTAATTGGCAAGTCAGAGAAAAGGTAGCTCAGAATGACAACAGTTCTGTTGAACTCTTAAACATCCTAACAAAAGATCCTGATTGGCGAGTAAGGTGGAAAGTGGCTGAAAATCCGAAAACTTCCTTGGAAAGTTTGAAAATATTGTCTCAAGAATCTTCTGAAATGATTATTATGGCTGTTGGGGAGCGCCAAGATCTTTCTATCGACATTTTAGATCAATTATGCCAACATGAAAATATTGTAGGTTCATTTTGGGTTGCCAGGAATTCTAAGACACCCGTTTCTCTTTTGCGAACTTTAGCAGAGTCAAACTGTAATCTTTTATTGTGTAAGAGTTTAGCGCTTAATCCGAATACACCTGTTGATATATTAGAAAACCTCTCAACCATTCCCCATTCAGCCATTTTAGAAAGTTTAAGCACTAACCCTAATACTCCTGTAGAGATACTTGAAAGGATTGCACAAAAAGGCGATCGCATTCTTAACTGTTATTTAGCACAACATCCCAATTTATCACTTAAACTGATGGAACAATTCACTCACGATTCTAATAATTGTCTTCGTTGGAATGTAGCCAAAAATCCCAATCTGCCAGTCAGACTTTATCAAAAACTCCTAAACGATCCTAATCCAAAAGTCGCTCAAGAAGCAAGGGAACATCCTAAAGCTTAAACATCAGTAAACTTAATCTTAATAAGGAGGATTAATAAGTATGACTGATTCAATTCCTCAAGAACAAGCACAAGCCATGTTACGATGGTTAAATAAGAACCGTCAAATGGTGCTTAATTCATATAAAGATCAATATATTGCTTATAATGAAGATGGTATTCTGGCTCATGGTGAAAGGTTAGAACCTGTTTTAAAAGAAGCAAAAGCAACGGGTCAACTTTTCTTAATCTATCTTGTTCCTCGCAAGCGCTATTCGATTCAAATTTTACCAATTAAATTTCGTTCTGTGGTTCGTAATAATTGGCAACCAGATTATCCAGTAAAGTTAAAGCATACGCAAATAGAAATTCCTACCACAATGTTAGTTGATTCAGGGGCAGAAATTAGTTTAATTTCTTATAAAATGGGTCAAGATTTAGGTTATAAACTAGCGGATGCAGAGTCAACTTGGGTTGCTGAAACGGTTGGGGGAAATGTAGGATATGTTGTGCGGAATGTAGAAATGAGTATTGATAATCATGAATTTATTGCACCTGTTGCTTGGTTACAAACGCCAAGTGATACTGA
>JBFRWQ010000062.1:0-2806 GCA_051439665.1 Microcystaceae cyanobacterium
TTGCTATTGGCTCATAAGTATTTGCTCTAAAGATAACTAAAGCTCAAACATTGCTGAGGAATTATAGTTCAATTTATTGAACGTTACTTATGAGCCTTGAAATTAATTTAAAGGTGGGTGTTAAGGGAAGGACAAAAGCTTATTGTACGATTATATACTAATTACTTAAATCAACCGCCCTGCAATGAATTGCTATTGGCTCATAAGTATTTGATCTAAAGATAACTAAAGCTCAAAAATCGCTGAGGAATTCTAGTTCAATTTATTGAACGTTACTTATTGGTTCCTTGAAATTAATTTAAAGGTGGGTGTTAAGAGAAAGACAAAAGCTGATTGTACGCTTAGATACTGATAGCTCAAATCAACCGCCCTCCAATAAATTGCTATTGGCTCATAAGTATTTGATCTAAAGATAACTAAAGTTCAAACATTGCTGAGGAATTCTATTTCAATTTATTGAACGTTACTTATGAGTCTTGAAATTAATTTAAAGGTGGGTGTTAAGGGCAAGACAAAAGCTAATTGTACGCTCAGATACTAATTACTCAAATCAACCGCCCTGCAATGAATAGACAGGGCTAATATGTATCGTTATCTAAAGATAACTTAGGGTTATAATAGAAAAGGCAATAAACAAACAAGCGCTATACCCCAAACAAAGTCATAATGAACAACAACCAGCGCCCACTTCTAGACTTATTTACCAACTTAAGGAAAGCAGGATTTCCTTTAGGAGTGGAAGAATATAAATTATTAACGGAATCTTTGGCTAATGCTGAGAGTTTAGGAATCAAAGATAGAGAGACATTAAAAAAATTTTGTCAGAGTTTATTGGTCAAGTCAGCAGAAGATCAAGTGCGCTTTTCTGCCCATTTTGATCAAATTTTTCAGCCACCAAGGGAACAAAAGGAACACTCAGAGCAACCAGACATAAAAAAGCCTATTATACGAAAACCTTATCTCAGAAGAATTTTAATCGGAATATTATGTTTAGGTATGGCAGGAGCAATGCAAGTTACTTGGTATCGAATGTGTAAAAGTGAGGAAATAACCAAAAATCAATTGTATAAATTGTGTTTTAAAAAAGTAGAGCAAGAAGTTGAAAAAGCTCCAATACCTATCCCGTCACCAGAAAAAGATATTTCAGAAACACTTAAAGAAGATCAGGAAGAAAAACCAAAACCTACTCAGCAACCCGTCATCATTGAAATTGAAAAACAACCATTCTGGGAACGAGAATTAATTTTTATTCTCAGCTTAATTGGTTTAATAATGATTATTGTCAATCTCATCTTATGGTGGAGAGATAAACAACAAGAGAAAGCAAGGAAGCCTCAAATATTAGAGTCAAAAAGTAAAATAATCGCTACCCTACCCCCTAAATTAACCCCCGATTATTTCCCCTTTCCTCCCCGACAAATGAAACAAACATGGCGCTATTGGCGCTGTTTAGTGCGCAGTGGACCCCCGATAGAATTGGATATGGAAAAAACGGTTGCAGAAATTGGCCGTCAAGGTGTTTTTCTCAGTCCTGTGTTACGACCTAGAGCCGTCAATCGCACTCAGTTATTATTATTAATGGACTTAGAAGGCTCAATGTTACCGTTTCGAGATTATTGCCATCAATTGGCTCAAATGGCTTTATTAGAAAATCGTCTCCGAGAGCAGGATATTTATTACTTTCGTAATTGTCCTCAAAGGTATCTCTTTCAAGATCCCGCAGGACGAAAACCTATTACTATTAAGAGAGTGTTAAATACCCTTTCCCCTCAGTATGGAGGAATTTTGATTATTAGCGATGGAGGGGCAATTAGAGGGACTTATTCAGAAAGGAGAGTCAAACAAACAAGCGCTTTTTTACAGCAATTGAGGAAAGTAACGGTTAAAATAGCATGGTTAAATCCCTTACCCCCTAAGCGCTGGAAAAAAACAACCGCAGAGATGATTGCTCAAGAGGTATCAATGTTTGAGTTAAATCGTCAGGGGTTAGAACAGGGGATTAATATCTTAAGGGGGAAAGATCAATGAAACTAAAGCCCAAAGTAGTAACAGAGAGAATTAAGGCATTTCAAAAGCGCTTTGGTCAGCCTTATTTGGATTTTGCCTGTCATGCAGCCTTTCCCTTAAGCTTAACTACGGATTTGTTGTATAGAATTTGGGCTAATTTTAAAGAAGATAATCAAGGAAAGAAAATAGAAGCGCCTTATTACGCAGTGGCCGATCTTTGTGTATCATCCTTATGTAGAGAAGTAGGCTATGGACTCTATGAGATGCCAGATGAAATAAGAGAAGAACTGTTAAAGAAACTAAGAGAGGATTCTCGGTTTGGACAGAAGAGAATCGAAGCACTAGCGCTATTTTTAAGAACCTATATAGAACCCTATTTGACATCAGAGGATGAGGAGGAAAAAACCTTAGCACAAGTACAACAGTGGACGGCCTTAGCCTATACAGCGCCAGCAACAGCCATACAGTTAATCGGGAAAGAGTTTGCCCAAATATTGGCTCAAACAGGGGAAAAAATCGATCTAGTGTGGTTAGAATCTGTGGTCAATGGTTTAGAACAACCATTAGGGAAAAATAGCCCAATTATCAAGTATGCTCAAGGGATGGGTAGTTATAGCAGGGGAGAAGAGGAAGAAGCCACCGAGAAATTATTAGAAATTGGACAATTAGGCAATCAATGTCGCATAGAAGGGGTAGAATTGCCTATTCCTTTGTCAATTTTGCGATCGAAGAAATGGCAAAGAAGACAATTGATACAGAGAATAGGATGGATGCTGTTAACAGGAGGGGTAGCAGCAGG
>JBFRWQ010000063.1:0-6239 GCA_051439665.1 Microcystaceae cyanobacterium
ATGAAGCCTTACGGATAATCTCGTTAGGAACTAGCGAGACTGCTAATGGAGGGAATGTAAGTCGTCTAGGAGGTAAGATTTCTTGTCTCCTAGATGCAGTTCCCGATCAAGTTAGAAGCCCCAACTAACCTACGGTATAGTTGGGGTAGTTCACAAGATCTAAGAAAAGGAAAAATGGCACAAGTAGAAGAAGTACTCACTAGGATAACCAAGCTTCTTGCTTGGTAAAATGCTCAATCCCTTGCCTTTCCTTATGAGAGATCAGTCTAGCTCGACGTTTATTAAACCATTGATTAACTGACTTTAACCAACGACCATCAATGATAAAAGATTCATTGGTAGAACTAACAACCGTTGCCAGATTATTCAATCCTAAGTCAATAGAAATTGCTTTTTCGGGATTAACATCTGCTGATTGTTGGTTAGGCTCGTAAATAAAAGCAGCATCTAATAATCTTCCTTTTTGCTTGGGGATAATTCGGATTTCTTTGATTCGATGCTCTCTCAAATGAGGAGGAATTGTTATGTAAACTGCTCCATGTTCTCTGGTATATTTACGAGAGGTGGGAATCTTGAATTTCCAGTTATCTTTAGCAAAATCATGTCTGGCTCTAATGGGAATAATCAAGGGGAAATAACCATCCTTTGGCAAATATCTAGGAAGATTAATTTTCTCTTGATAGACTCCTTCTTTTTTCATTGATAGAAGTTTAAAGAATGCCTTAAAGCATCTATCAACGTATTTGAGTGTTTGTTGACCACAATCAGTTGCTAAGAGTTGATAATTTTCATTCTCCTTGCATAGATGATAATTAGACTCATAGCTGAGATACTTGTTTTCTTCCTTGATGCTATCAGGGTAGGGTGTAAGTTTATTATAAGCCAAAGAAATCTATTTTAAATTTACTTGATCGAAGATTGTATCCTGATCCTTAAGTAAGTTTCTCCCTCAATTCCTTCTGATTAGCTAACTGTTAACGTTTCCTCAAAAACTTTTGCTAAATTACAAACCCAGTAGCTTACACTAAAGAATGACCCCAAAACTGTTTTCTAAGTTACGAAACGTAAGGTCAGTCCGTTATCATCTGTTTTTTGTTGGCTACTCATATCCACTATGTTAATTACTGAACCGTCCTCCACTACTGGTGAACAATATCTGCCCCAATTAAACGATTCAAAGCCATATCCCTCCGTTAATCAGCAATTACTTCCCCTCACAGCCCAATTAAATCCTCAGAATCACCTAGAAATCGGTGGCTGTGATGTGACGACCCTTGTTAAGCAATTTGGCTCTGCTCTGTATATCGTTGATGAATTAACCCTCCGCACCGCCTGTCGTCAGTATCGTGAAGCCTTCCAAACCCATTATCCTGCCGAAAGTCTGGTAATCTATGCGTCTAAAGCATGGAGTTCTCTGGCAATTTGTAGCATTATTGCCAGTGAAGGATTGGGCTTTGATGTTGTATCAGGAGGGGAACTTTATACCACCCTCACCACCCTAGAAAAAATGGGATGGACAAAAGAGCAAGCAGGACAAAAAATATACTTTCATGGTAATAATAAATCCCTAGAGGAATTAACCTACGCTGTAGAGGTAGGATGTCGGATTATCGTTGATAATTGGTTAGAACTGGAAACCTTAGCCAAATTACCCTCATCTCAACCCATTCCTATCCTACTACGCTTAACCCCTGGCATTGAATGCCATACCCATGAGTACATTCGCACAGGTAGCATTGATAGTAAATTTGGCTTTGATCCCCAACAAATTGAAGCGGTGTTTACCTTTGTCAGTGAACAAAAAAATCTTAACTGTCTGGGTGTTCACGCTCATATTGGCTCCCAAATCTTTGAACGTCAACCCCATCAAGACTTAGCCTATGTCCTCGTAGATTGGCTCAAAAAAGCCCAAACCTACGGTCTTAATCTCACAGAATTAAACATTGGTGGTGGCTTAGGAATCTGCTACACCGAACAAGATGATCCCCCAACCATCGAAGAATGGGTTAAAGCCGCCGCTCAATCAGTTGTTACCGCTTGTCAACGGGAAAATCTACCCTTACCCAAATTAATTGCCGAACCAGGGCGATCGCTGATTGCCAACAGTTGCGTCACCGCTTATACTATTGGATCTCGTAAAGTGATTCCCGAACTGAAAACTTATATTGCAGTAGATGGGGGAATGTCAGATAATCCCCGTCCCATTACCTATCAATCCCTTTATCGAGTGGTTGTGGCTAATCGCATGACAGAAGCTGCCACCGAAACAGTAACCATTGCAGGTAAACACTGTGAGTCAGGAGACATTTTAGTTCAGCAAACCCAGTTGCCTGAAACCCAAACAGGGGATATTCTGGTAGTGTTAGGCACAGGCGCATATAACTACAGTATGGCTTCAAACTATAACCGCATTGCTCGGCCAGCCGCCGTCCTGGTGAACGAAGGAGAAGCCAACTTGATCATAGAACGAGAATCCTACGAGGATCTTATTCGCTGCGATCGCCTACCCCAAAGACTATTGCCCTCTGTCTGATACCCTATCCACCCCCTACCCAATAACTACCTCCCATGTCGGGTCCGATTGCTGGGATTCCCCAATGGCTGATTAACAGCCTTGATATTGGCCTTGTTTTCCTATTGGCCTATGTAATGCTCCTTATCACTGGGGAGCGTCGTACCCTATGGATGGTCAGAGGCTTGGTGGTTCTGATGTTGGCCTCTGTCTTTAGTAAGGTTTTACAACTGAACCTCTTACACTTTGTCCTTGATAAATTGGTGTTAGGGGCAGCCGTGGCTATGTCAGTAATTTTCCAAGGTGAATTTCGCCGTTTTCTCGAATTACTCGGTCGAGGTCAACTGGTTCAACTGTTCCAAAAACCCAGTCAAGCGCCCAAACCCGACAGTGTGATTGATGAAGTGGTGGATGCGGTTAAAGAACTGTCCCAAAATCGAACTGGAGCGTTAATGGTCTTAGAAACAGTGAGTTTACTAGATCTAGCGCTCTTTGTCAATCAGGGGGTCTTACTTAATGGAGAAGTGTCCAAAGAACTCCTACAAACCATTTTCCAACCGAAAACTCTTCTTCATGACGGGGCTGTATTTATCCGTGGCTCCCGTCTCATTTCGGCGGGTGTGATTTTACCACTGTCTGAAAGAACTGCTTCTCGACAATTGGGAACTCGCCATCGAGCAGCAATGGGCATAACAGAAAGAGCGGATAATTGCTTATGTGTGGTGGTATCTGAAGAAACAGGGTCAATTTCTTTAGCGGAACGGGGAAAACTCCATCGTCCTCTCACCAGTACCAAACTAAAAGAACTCTTAGAAGAAAAATTTGCCCCCCTCATAGAAAGGGAAACGGTTACGCCTGGATTGGGGATGTTACGTCGTACAATAGGTTTACCTAATCGTGCATGGTCCAAAACTGGTAAAGTTTCCTCATCCCATTCCACAGAAAAAAAACGATGACTGTTCAACATACGCTGTTACAAGCCCTACCCCAAGACCTCGATCAGTTGCGTCTGCCTCAGCATATTGCCGTTATTATGGACGGTAACGGTCGATGGGCGAAGAAAAGAGGGCTACCTCGCATCATGGGTCATCAAAAGGGAGTTGATACCCTTAAAAGCCTATTACGCTGTTGTCGAGATTGGGGAATCCCTGCTTTAACCGCCTATGCGTTTTCTACGGAAAATTGGGGACGGCCTACCGAAGAAGTCGAATTTTTAATGACTTTATTTGAACGGGTCCTACGACGGGAATTAAAGGAAATGCAGGAAGAAAATGTCCGCATTCGCTTTGTGGGGAATTTAGAGGCATTACCTGAGTCTTTGCAGCAGGAAATTGACCGTTCAATGGAAGATACGAAAGAAAATACAGGTATTCAATTTAGTGTGGCCACTAATTATGGGGGTCGTCAGGAAATTCTTCACGCTTGTCAGGCGATCGCTCAACAGGCCAAAGAGGGAACATTAAACCCAGAGCAAATTGACGAAGCATTATTTGAAAAACACCTTTATACTAAAGGACTAATTAATCCCGACCTTTTAATTCGCACCAGTGGGGAAATGCGAGTCAGTAACTTCCTCTTGTGGCAAATTGCTTATGCTGAGATCTATGTTACCCAAACCCTTTGGCCAGACTTTGATCGCTCAGAATTTCATAAAGCATTACTAGCCTATCAACAACGAGAACGACGTTTTGGCAAAATTTAGTTACTCTTACCCTACTCAAATGGTCATTCGTCCTTTATAGTATCTTTTAAGTTTATTTCCCTAATCTATGTTAACCAGTCGCCAAAGTACATTAAACGTGACTAAAACGGTCTCTCCCATTACTCAAGCCAAGCAAGTTGAAGCGGCGAGTAGAAAAGAAGTGCAGTTAATCTTAGAGAATCTCTTTGAACGAGAAGAAGCAACAGTTAAGTTGGTGATTGACTGTTTGTTTGATATGGGGGTAGTCTATCTCGTTAATCAAAAAATTCCCACACCCATTGTTAATCCTTTGGTTAAGCGAGTAGCTAATATTTCTAAGTCAGGAATTCGCATTATTGCCTTCCGCTTTGTGATGAAGAAATTTGTGCTTTCTGGTTTTCTGACTAACTTTTTAGTTAATAAGGTTAAAGGAATAATTGGTATTAATACAACAGTTGCACAACAGAAAAATAAACAAGTATCACCTCAATCTGAGGCTACAACGTCTTTACCTAGTGAAAAAGAAGCAACTCCTATAGCATCGAAAACTCCCGTAAACAGTCAAAAAGAGCAGCCATCAGTGCGTCAAATTGCCTCTCATTCGTCTCAAAAAACTGATTCAGAGAGCGCTTCTTATCCTCAGCTAACCCCTGAAAGTCAACAGGTATTAAATCATCATATTCAAGGCATTGCTAAAGTAATTTATCAAGAAAGTAATTCTCAACAAGTTACCTTAGCACAGGTAGAAGAGATCATCCGACAGCAAACCGTTAAGTCTATGAGACACACTGCTTCTCTTGTAACAAGCTCAAAAACACCTCAGAAGGTGTCATAAACTGTCGAGGGGAGACAGGAGAGATGTAAGCTTTACCTAGTTTAGATAGAGAGGGGGAAGAGGGGGAAGAAAAAATCAAAAACTATACCATGTCGCACGGCCTTTCCCATGTCGGGTTAGTTGCTTTTGTTGACATAATTCTTTGAGTCTCGCTTTAATGGTACTCCGACTTTCTCCTGTATCCATTTCTATCTCTTTTGTGGTAATTCTTCCTCGTTCTTTGACTAATTCTAAAATCTTAATGGATAAGGGGGGTAAAGCTCCTTGAAAGATTAATTCTCGCTCTAATTTTTTTTCTAATCGCTCTTTTTGTTTTAACAAAGAACGTAAGAAAAATAACAACCAGGGAAGATAATCAGGGCTATCAGTTTTTAAACTTTTTTGAGTTTGTCGCAGCGCTAAGTAATAACTATCTCTATTATCTTCAATAATGGTTTCTAATGAACTATAAGGGACATAATTGTATCCCGTCTTTAATAATAACCATGTAGTTACGATTCGAGATATTCTACCATTTCCATCTTGAAAGGGATGAATCGCTAGGAAGTTAACAATAAATAGACCAATCATCAATAAAGGATGAAGCGTTTTTTCTTCTATCATATTTCGAGTCCACACCATCAATTTTTCCATTAAGAAAGGGGTTTCAAATGGAGTCGCTGTCTCTAAAATAATGCCTAAGCTTTTTCCTTCTTGACTAAAGGCTTCTAGATGATTATCTATTATTTTGTATTGTCCTCTATGTCTTTGATCTTTGTCACTATATTTCAGCAAAGTTGAGTGCAGTTGTTTAAGATAATTTTCAGTAATAGGAATATTTTCCCAACTACTGAATAAGATTTCCATTACTTCAGCATAACCTGCTACTTCCTGCTCATCTCTACTGATAAATGAGGCATTTTCTATGTTTCTTAAGAAGGTTTCTATTTGGCGATCGCTTAATTTAACACCTTCGATACGAGTAGATGAGCCAATACTCTCAATTGTGGCAACCTTTCGCATTGCCGCTAACCTTTCGGGGGCTAATATCCTTAATGTCCGCCATGATCCCTTAAATTCATCGATTTCACTGATTATATTTAACATTTCTGAGGTGATGACCAAATGATCTATGTTCATAGGGTTAACAATGACCAATTATTGAACCAATTACAACCAATTGTAACCAATTCTGGCCAATTAGGGCTGAACGCAGAATGAAGTAGAATAAG
>JBFRWQ010000064.1:0-9465 GCA_051439665.1 Microcystaceae cyanobacterium
GAGTGTTACTCAGTATAGTCAGCTTGCTAGTAGTTGTTGGCTATGGCTATTTTGTCTATCGATTCTAGTCTTTTATTTTGTCCAGTAAAGGACAAATTGCTGAGGAGGCAGAAAAATTATGAGGCGAAATATGTCAAATTGTAAATTTTTTGCTAATAATATTCTAAGGACTTCTCAAGGATAGCCCCCTGTGACTCCCATATTCCCTTGGAATTGGGGTCGAGGATGTGCTACTTTAAGAAACGTTAAAGCCCAAGAACGGATTTTCCGAGATAGGGCCGAGACGGAATCCGTCTCCCTTGAAAGCTTAAACCCTTGAATGGTTTAGTTTTCATCGGTCTCATAACATAAAGAAATGGGACTCATTTAGCGGAAACGCAGAATGGTTCACATTAAGAAATTTTGCTGTTGATCTCAGTTAAGCAGAGGAAAAAGCTCCTATGACTATTGCAGTAGGACGCGCCCCAGAAAGAGGCTGGTTTGATGCCCTCGATGACTGGTTAAAGCGCGATAGATTTGTGTTCGTCGGTTGGTCTGGTTTACTACTCTTCCCTTGCGCCTACATGGCTTTAGGTGGATGGTTAACCGGAACTACCTTTGTTACCTCTTGGTACACCCATGGCCTCGCCAGTTCTTACCTTGAAGGTGGTAACTTCTTAACCGTAGCGGTTTCTTCCCCTGCGGATGCTTTCGGACATTCCCTCTTATTCCTATGGGGACCCGAAGCACAAGGCAACTTCACCCGTTGGTGTCAAATTGGCGGTTTATGGCCTTTTGTAGCCCTCCACGGTGCATTTGCACTGATTGGCTTCATGCTTCGTCAGTTTGAAATCTCCCGTCTGGTGGGAATTCGTCCTTACAATGCGATCGCATTTTCTGGACCAATCGCCGTATTCGTCAGTGTCTTTTTAATGTATCCTTTAGGACAATCTAGCTGGTTCTTTGCTCCCTCTTTCGGAGTAGCAGGAATCTTCCGCTTCATCTTGTTCTTACAAGGATTCCACAACTGGACATTAAATCCCTTCCACATGATGGGTGTTGCAGGTATTCTCGGTGGTGCATTACTTTGTGCCATTCACGGTGCTACCGTAGAAAACACCTTATTTGAAGATGGGGACCAAGCGAATACCTTCCGTGCCTTTGAACCCACCCAAGCAGAAGAAACCTACTCAATGGTGACTGCTAACCGTTTCTGGTCACAGATTTTCGGTATTGCATTCTCTAACAAACGTTGGTTACACTTCTTCATGCTATTTGTGCCTGTCATGGGCTTATGGATGAGTTCCATTGGTATCGTCGGATTAGCTTTAAACCTACGGGCTTATGACTTCGTATCCCAAGAATTACGGGCTGCTGAAGATCCTGAATTTGAAACGTTCTACACCAAGAACATTTTACTAAACGAAGGTCTGCGTGCTTGGATGGCACCTCAAGACCAACCCCATAAAAACTTTATATTCCCTGAGGAGGTTCTTCCCCGTGGTAACGCTCTCTAATGCGCCAATTGCCAGTGGTCGTGACCTAAATTCAACTGGATTTGCATGGTGGGCAGGTAATGCTCGCTTAATCAACCTATCCGGTAAGCTTTTAGGCGCTCACGTCGCTCATGCTGGTCTTATCGTTTTCTGGGCTGGGGCTATGACCCTCTTTGAGACCGCCCACTTTATTCCCGAAAAGCCTATGTATGAACAGGGCTTAATTCTTCTTCCCCACATTGCAACCCTGGGCTGGGGTGTGGGTCCTGCTGGTGAAGTGGTTGATACCTTCCCCTTCTTCGTAGCAGGTGTTCTTCACTTAATCTCTTCTGCTGTCTTAGGTTTCGGTGGTATTTATCACACCCTTCGTGGACCTGAAACCCTAGAAGAATATTCTAGCTTCTTCGGCTATGACTGGAAAGACAAAAACCAAATGACCAACATCATCGGTTATCACCTTATTCTTTTAGGATGTGGTGCATTGTTACTGGTGTTCAAAGCCATGTTCTTTGGCGGTGTCTATGACACTTGGGCGCCTGGTGGCGGTGATGTTCGGGTGATCACCAATCCTACCCTTAACCCTGCGATTATCTTCGGATATTTGCTCAAAGCTCCCTTTGGTGGCGAAGGTTGGATCGTCAGTGTTGACAACATGGAAGATGTGATCGGTGGTCATATCTGGGTTGGCTTAATCTGTATTGGTGGCGGTATCTGGCACATTTTAACCAAGCCTTTTGGTTGGGCGCGCCGTGCTTTCATCTGGTCTGGTGAAGCTTATCTTTCCTACAGCTTAGGTGCATTATCCTTAATGGGATTCATCGCCTCTGTTATGGTTTGGTACAACAACACCGTCTATCCCAGTGAGTTCTACGGACCTACTGGTATGGAAGCGTCTCAAGCACAAGCTTTCACCTTCTTAGTTCGTGACCAACGCTTAGGAGCTAATATTGGGTCTGCTCAAGGTCCTACAGGTCTTGGTAAATACTTAATGCGTTCTCCCACTGGTGAAATCATCTTCGGTGGTGAAACCATGCGTTTCTGGGATTTCCGTGGTCCTTGGTTAGAGCCTTTACGTGGTCCCAATGGTCTAGATTTAGACAAATTACGCAATGACGTTCAGCCTTGGCAAGTTCGTCGTGCTGCTGAGTATATGACTCACGCTCCCTTGGGTTCTTTGAACTCTGTAGGTGGAGTTATCACTGATGTTAACTCCTTTAACTATGTATCTCCTCGTGCATGGTTATCAACCTCTCACTTCACTTTAGGTTTCTTCTTCCTCGTCGGACACCTATGGCACGCTGGACGTGCACGGGCGGCTGCGGCAGGATTTGAGAAAGGAATCGACCGTGAGACTGAACCATGTCTCGCTATGCCTGATCTTGACTAAGATTTAGGTTAGAATTAAGTTTAATCGGACTCCTGCCTTTATGGTGGGAGTTTTTTTATCTTGAGGACTGACAAGGAGTTGTCACTTTCAAGGGTAAAGTGCTACATTTTAGTAAGGTTACGACTATCCGCTACGCTGAATCCTAAACATTAACTCATTTGTTGCTCTGCACCTGAATCCTTAAGTTTTATTGTTCAATCGCTGTTAATTAGACAACGCCTATAAAAACCTCCGTTGTTGGGCTTTAGCCCTGAAAATTGGACAAAACCTGTAAAAAGGTTCGTAGTAGGGGCTTTAGCCCTGAAAATTGGAGATAAATCCCACAAAATAGCGTGAGGAAATAGCGTTGTTAGGACATAACGGGGTTTATGGCGTTAATGGCTGATTAAGTGCGAATTTACCTCCTCTACATATCAAAAAGGATCAAATAATGTTTGAAGATACAATGGTTAACAGTGCAGATTTCTCCCAAGAGATGAATGCAGGATTGTCTGCTGATTTAATTACCCCTGATATGGGGCAAGTTTCCGCTAAATTAGGGTCAGGACTTAGTATGGCTCAAGATTTATTAACCGAGTTTGCCCAAAGTACCGATTTTGAGGCTGATATTGGGTTGACTTTTGGGGATAGCTATGATCAAGCGATCGCTGATAGTATAATGCAACGGTGGAAAGATGGGGAGTTTGGCGCATTTCCCGAAATTGAGGTGTTATCGTCTGAGGTGATGGGGGATGCAAATGGGGCGTTTGCGACGGCGACGGGTAAGATATATTTGGCTGATGATTTTCTGATTAATGGTGGTTTAGGGGAGATTGTTTCGGTTATTGTTGAGGAAACGGGTCATTATATGGATTCTCAGATTAATGTGAGTGATGCAGAAGGGGATGAGGGAGAGATTTTTGCTTATGTGGTGCAAGGAATTGGCTTATCTGAGGCTGAGTTAGGGGTGTTACGCAGTGAGGATGATTCAGGGGTGATTAATATTGGTGGGGTTGATGTTTTGGTTGAAGCTTACAACCCTCCTGTAGCCTTTACAAAACAAAACTTAACTGACTGGCAAATAATGAAGGGAGATTTAACCAATATTATTATCGGAGATTTTAATGGGGACGGACGAGATGATTTTATTCGTCAGGAAAAAGGGGCTTGGGATAATGATCATCTCAATACAGCACACATTTACTTATCTAATGGAAATGGAACATTTTGGCGACGAAGTTTAACCCATCATTGGGATATGAAGGGAGATTTAACTAATATTATTGTAGGAGACTTTAATGGAGATGGACGAGATGATTTTATTCGTCAAGAAAAATGGTATTGGGATGATGATAATAATAATACAGCCAATGTTTATCTCTCTAACGGAAATGGTACATTTTGGAAACAACATTAAATAGCCTTAGTCAAGCACGCAATATTGGAACGCTTAATGGTTCCCGTAGTTATCAAGATTGGGTAGGTAGTGGGGACACGAATGATTACTATCGCTTTAATGTTAATGGACGAACTGATTTTAGTCTTGATTTGACAGGTTTGAGTTCTGATGCCGATGTAAGGTTGTTAGATAGTTCTGGGAATGATATTCGGAGTTCTACTAATAGTGGAAGTCGTTCTGAATCAATTAATCGAGACTTAGCAACAGGAACATATTACGTTCGGGTGTATCCCCATAGTGGAAATACTAACTATAACTTAGCTTTAAATGCACAATATACACTCTATAATAGCCCAGTTAATGTTGATGACAGTGAATGGCAGAATTTACTTCAAAATCGAAATGACGATTTTAATAGTTTATCTGCTCTTAACTACAAATTAAAGTTAAAGTTAAAATCTACAGAATTAGCGTTTTGGGGACTGGTTGGGCTATGGTCATCACAAGGGAAAGATGATGCAAGTGAGCTACTTTCTCATTATCTAAATGAGAATAATAATGCAGAAAATCATCGAATTGATTTGGATGAGGCGATTCAAGAATCTACTGCATACAGAGACAATATCCTTAGTTCCAAAATTCAGTCTGCTTTATCACGAATTCGCCAAGTTGTAAGATCAGGTTATTATGCAGGAAGAATCAATAACAACTGGGATACTCAAGAAGGTGATGATTGGGGTAATGACAATTGGAAATTTGCAGTAGGAGGACATCATTTAAGATATGTAACAAATTACTATTATTATCCAAACACGGATATTGTCACTATTGATGCACAATTTTTCTTAAAAGATGTCTATGATTTTGCAGGTTTCAATACTGAATTACCCATAATAATAGATGTTATTCCACATGCTTTACATTTAGTTGGGTCGGCACGGGCTTATGAAGTTAGTGGCGCATCTACGCTCTATCAGTGGCAATACCGTTTATCTGATGGTGCTTTAATCAGAGATGGATTTACAGGTCTAGGATAAAGTAAATCTCGGTGACTGCTTTCTTCACGATTAAATAAATAGAATAATCTTGTAGGGATTTAACACTGTTAAATCCTTTTCTTTTGTTTCTTTGTTAGCCAATTTAATCAAGGAAAAATTGGTAAATTTATGATATAACGTTGTCGGACATAACAGTGTTATGTCCCTACGGTAAGATATAATGAATTGATCTTAATTTTTAATTTCCATTTGTCTGCTTTAAGCTGATTTCAAAAGATAATTGGGAAGTGAAAAAACAAACATCAAACTCTGCGAAAAAATTAACATGACCCAATAATAAAGGAACATCATTAGACTGACTCCATGCAAAAACAAGAGGAATGGAAGAAAAATCACCAATTTGAGCCGTCAAAATTAATCCTTTGGCTGGAAACTTACCAAGGTTTCCCCCCAGTTGTAAAACAGTGGTTTGATTCTCCCAAATTGCCCCTAACTGTTGTCCAATATGATAAGGTAAAACATTAACATCAGCCCCCGTATCCAATAAAGCCATTACTTCTAAAAAGCGATCTCTATAAGTTAACTGAATAGGTAAAAGAGGAACATTAAGACTTAAACCTAAATTGTTTTGCTTCCTAGAATAATTAAATCTTTGTTTATTCGACATTTTTCTTTTGCTTATATTCTGCTAACATTTGATTCATTTGATGAGCCGCTTCAAAACAATCATAAGGAGAATGAATCAGATAAGTTTTATTACTTTGAAACTCAGATAATAGATTTCCATTATCTTCTTCTTTAGCAAGTTCCGCAATGAGAAATTGCATAATTTTCAATTTATCTGAACGAGATAGCTTTTGTAAATTAGGCAGTAATTCAGTAACAGACATAAAAGAAAAAATATTAGCTTGAATTTACATAATTATATCATCAATTTTTTTAGCCATCAAGTGGAAGTCCTCGAATATAAGTACTAATGTTTTGATAACTTTTTCCAATCTGAGTAAATTGTGTTAGATCACGACACTTTTAATTAAATTAAGACTGCTTAGGTTATTTTAGCTTCTAAATAACGAAACCAACGAGAACGAATCGTTAAGACTGTTAAGACAATTGGGAATAAGATCATTTTTCCAAAAAGAACAAGGAAAATATCGCCGAATTCTACTGCTTCGCTTAATAAACCATCTCTCAATCTAATGATGATCATAACGGTCAAAACAATTCCTAACAAGGTTAAGGTGATTACCTCTTTACGAGAAAGCTTACCGATACCTAAGCGAAAAGGTTGACGTAACCAGTTAATTATTCTCACACCGAGATACCCTAATAAATTTAAGATTTTTGCAGGATATAATAATTCTACAATTAAAAGTATCCAAAATAATCCACTTACAGTTAAGGTGAAAGTATAGTTAGGTGTTAAAAATAATTGTATGGTTAAAACTAAGTTATAAACAATAAAGAACATCCACTGGATAAAAAATTGGGGTAAATACATCAATTGATAGGGAGACTTGACAACTTCTGAAAAATTGGCAAATAAAGTAATCACCCAAAAGACTAGCAATACTAAAATACTATATAAGCAAAACTGTTTAAGATTTCTAAGCCATGAATCCTGATGTTGGGAAGCATAGTGACTAAGAAAAATTAAGTTTAACACAAAAATATTTATTGTACTACTTATATCTGAGTTGAGAAATCCTACTTTGCTAAATCCCCAGAATATTAAGATTAATCCGCCCAAACTTTTAATCCATAGAGGATGACGATAAAGACAATAAACCCCTATGATCAATCCTCCAACAAAAATCAAAGTTTGTCCGACAATAAACCAATGGATCTTGAAATTAAAAAATTTTTGCGGCGGTAATTGTAACGATTGTTCTGTCCAAATAATCGACTCTTGAATTAAATAAGGATCAAAAGGCGAGGTAAAATGATCAGCCGTTGGAGAAATCAATAATTTACGAGCATTTCCTTGCTCAAACTGACCACATCTTTTATTGTTATCACATTGGACAGATGAATCTAACGCAGATTGAAAAATGACACCCAGTCGAGAGATAGGGTTTAATTGTTCATATAATCCCACACCAAATAATAAATTTTTCGGAGTATCAGGATTAACTTCACTGCCAAAACTTAAAGTAATAGTAGATTCAATTTCAGGATGGGTTTGAGCAAAGGTTAAAGCTGTGTTACCACCCATTGAATGACCAATCATACCAATTTTATTCAGATTAAATTGTTGAAAATTTGTGGTAATATAATTTAAAATCACTTCTGTATCTTCTTGGGTCGTCAGATTTAACTGTTCTATCAAATTACTTTTTTTCGGTAGGGCATAGGATTCACCAAATCCGCCAAAATCAAAAGCGATCGCAGCAATTCCTGAACGAGCCAACTCCACACCTAATAAGTGAGAATGTTGCTTAGAGTTATTAATTCCATGACATAAAATAACGACAGGGAAAGGAGGTTTAACCAACTTAGGAAGATATACCTTGCCAACAATGATTTGTTGAGATGGATTATTAAAGATTATGGTTTTTATCTCTAGATTGCGATAAGGATTAAATCCCATACTTAATGTTGCCCCTAACATCAATAAGACTAATCCTAGCCAAAGTCCTTGCTTTAAACGATTGATTAAGGCTGTTAGCATTTTCCTTTTATCCTATAGTATTACGCAATGAAAAGAATGCGCTCAAGGGCAACAACCTTATCTCAGGATGGTTGTGTTGTTGGGCTTTAGCCCCACTAGCGCTCAAGGGCAACAACGGTATCCCAGGGTAGTTGTGTTGTTGGGCTTTAGCCCCACTCAATCATCCCAATCTTTACCATAATCTCTCACAGGATACTTAACCCAACAATCTCTCAGCCAATCCCTGCCCTTATCTTCATAATACCAGTGAACACTACTTTCTGACCAATCATAAGGGGATTTAACATAATGATGTTTAACAGGATTATAATGAATGTAATTTAAAACTCTATAATAATGCTGTTCTGAACGAATTGCTCTATCGGAATAAGAACACCACATTTTCCCTGATAGATTATCTTCTAAGTTCCATTGTCTCGCTAATCTTCCATGAATTAATCTTATTTGTTGACTTAACCATTTAAAATCAACTGTTCGGGTTAATAAATGATAATGATTAGGCAAAATCACCCATGCTAAGACCTCAATCTCTTGGCTTTGAAAAATTTCTAATAATTGACTTAAAATTTCTTGACGGCGCTGGGAATTATTCATTCTTTTTTTATGTTCATAACAAGCTGCTGTTAATAAGTAGAAGGGTTGATTAGTAATGGGATGGGGAGGAGTGTGAGGCGGAAATCCTTTTTTGATTCTCTTGTTTACTATTTCTTCTTGTTGTTTGGGGGTTAATTTACGATATTGATACATTTCCATACTCCTTTTGTGATGGGGTGGGGGTGGGGCTAAAGCCCAACAACGAGCCCAACAACGAGCCCAACAATGGGGCTACAATATGATGATCTGATCAAATTGGCAAGATGAAGAAAATGGTACATAGCTTAAATTATGGATTTAGAATTTGAATGGGATCAGCAAAAAGCATACTATAATCTTGAAAAGCACGGTGTGAGCTTTGAAGATGCTAAAATAGTCTTCAAAGATCCCTTAGCTGTGATTTTTGATGATAAGTGGCACTCTGTTGGGGAAAACCGAGAAATCATTATAGGAAAAGATCGCACTTATCGACTTTTATTAGTTTGTTTCACTGAAAGGAATAATAAAATTCGTATTATTAGTGCAAGATTAACAACTAAAAAGGAACGACAAAACTATGAAGAAAACACCTAATTCCGATCATTCTTTTGAGCATGAAGATGACTTGCTCCCTGAATATGACTTTGATTATAGCAAAGCTCGTCCCAATCGTTTTGCAATGGCTGACAATGAAGAGAAAATCATAGTGACACTCGAATCAGATGTTGCTAGGGTTTTTAAAACATCTGAGGAAGTTAATCATGCACTTCGAGCTATTTTAGCAGCCATTCCTCAGCCTTAAATATCATCTATTATACTTTTTTTTGGGGTGGGGCTAAAGCCCAACAACTAGCCCAACAACTAGCCCAACAACGGGGTTACAATATGATGATCTGATCAAATTGGCATGATGAAAATTATTCAACAAGAGACGATCGCTGCGATCGCAACAGCAATTGTTCCCCAACAGGGAAGTATTGGTA
>JBFRWQ010000065.1:0-4024 GCA_051439665.1 Microcystaceae cyanobacterium
GTAGAATCACAGTTTTCTTAGTTTTTTTTAACATCTTTACAAGGAGATTAAGACCGTTTTTGTTAAATAAAATTTACGTTTTACTAGGGTTGATAATTTGTGTGCTATAATATGCAAAATCAAATAAGAATTGAAGATAATTAAATAATTGGGTTGTTGTTTAAGCGCTGTGGAAAGGTGGATTTTTGTAAAATTTTGTATTGAAATCTAACAGTCTTCCCTGTTTGGGTCTGAATCTCTTATCAGGTAAAAATATAGAGACAAATACTTATGGCGAAATGGGAAACGGAAATTATGATTGTACAAAGGATTAGGTATTTTCCCTTGTCCTGATCATTACAAATTTAAGTTGCTTTACTTCGTTAAAGCACACCACAAGCAATCGAACTTAATCTTTATTCCACAAACCAGACAATGAAAAACGTAGGTTGGGTTGACGTAAGAAAACCCAACACACAATTAGATAATCGATCACTATAACCCATAATATGCCAATAAATTGTATTGGGTTGGGTTGAAGAACGAAACCCAACCTACAAGCGATCGCACTGAAACTGTCCACTACATGCACGATAACTATATGTTCAGCGATCATACTCTATCGACCTTTCACCATGATAAGGAATCCAAAGATAACCAGATGTGAAATTGTGCAACTTATTTCCTTTGATCTGGTGTATATTCGACACTAAATCTTCAGAAATAATAAGTCCCTGATCATTGTAATTTAGGAGTTCCTGTTTTTGAAGCATCTCAATAATATCTTCATAACTAATAGCTTCTAATGGTTCTACTCCTGTTATTGCAAATCGAAATGGTGGTGCACTCCGAAGTCGATTTTGCATTGAATGTCCGATCTCTGTTAACCGTTCTGCTATTTCTTTTGTAGCTGCACCCGATTTATATTCATTCACAAAAACAAATACCCAGTATTTCGGTGGATAGATTGAAGACAGTTGTTTGTGTTGTTGACAAGTAAAGGTAACTGGTTGAGTATTTTTAAGTATGACTTGATAACCCTGAAAATACCGCTCTATAGAGGCCGCTTGTTCTGGATTATGTCCACACTCAATTGCTAGTCCGAATAAATAAGCCATTATTGATATTCTCCTTTTTGGATATTGGATCAGGGGTTAATTCTATCCCAATTATCCTGTGTATCTGTTATCAATGTACGGAAATAGTCCAAAGTAATAGTGTCGTTACTCGGTTTTATTAATACATGATCTCCATGATCGTTTAATGTCATGAGATCCTCTGGTAAATTCTGATCATCTATACTCCATTTCCATCGAAAATTTTCATTTCCTTGATCTGTAGTGTTATGTGAGCCACCTTGATAGCTTTTGCTAATTGTAAAATTGGGAACACTGTTTTCAACATTACTAGTTGACATTCCTCCTTGAATTACATAATTATTATCATCAAGTGTAACATCATTATCTCTTACCCCAAGTCCCCAACTAAGATTTTTAATTATAGGTTTATCTGCATCCTCTAATGCCGCTCTCATTCCTCGATACAAAAGGACACATTGAATGGGAAGCTTTGGCGATAATTTTTTTGTAGTGGAAATAGGAATGAAAGAAGTGCAAGATTTGACAAATCTTTCTTGACTTGCACTAGAATTAGCTTTACTCCCCATCACATTTGCTTCTCTCTCCAACCCCTGATCATCATTCATATGTACCCCCTTCATCTGCATTGTCGGTTTAACCCTTCCCTGCATCTGCTGAACAACGTGCCATGCTTCATGAGGTAAATGTTCCTCTTGCCCCGATGCTACATGAATCTCCGTCCCTTGAGTATAAGCTAACGCCTGTAATTGGGCAGGTTTAGGCGAATTATAATGAACCCTGACATCATCTAAGGAATATCCCGATAAATTCTCTACCCCTGCCTTAAGGTCATCTGGTAATCCAGTCCAATTGGGCGTATCTTCGCTTTTCTCTTGAATGACTTCCTCATTTTCCGTCCCCATTACTTCTGCTTCAGGGGAAACAATCTCACCTGCCGATTCATCCGCTTTTTCTTGTATCGGTTCATCTGCTTTTGGGACACGCAATAACTGCATATAATCAAATCCCGTGTTCGGAATCGGACGATTAGCGTAAGCCTCCCCAGGACTAGAATAACCGTTATAGTCTTCCTCTTGTCTCTGTATCGCTGAGAGAGACTGGGGTTTTGCTTGGTGTTTCTTTGCTTTATGTTGGTCAAACATGACTTGGACACTCAAAAATATGACGAAATTGCTACCAGTTTAAACGAAAAAGTTTAACTTTACAAAAAAGCGACTAATTCCGTTAACTTTTGCCATGCTAAACCACTACTAAGAACCTCTTTAGCCATATTAACCCCTTGCTCATGATTCCCAATGGGTACAACATCGGCTACTTGTAGAGCAAAAGACGCATTTAGCGCCACTACATCCTTATGAGCAGGTGTCCCTTTCCCTTGTAAAACCGCTTCTAAAATTGCCTTATTTTCTGGTACATCTCCCCCTTTCAAAGCCGTTAACGGTGCTTTTACTAACCCTAATTCTTCTGGATTAACTTCACTCATTCTTACTTCTTCTCCCGACAGAATCGCTAAATCAGTACTATCCCCTAACCCTCCTTCATCTAATCCTTCCCGTCCATGTAAGATCATAGCTTTAGACACCCCTAATAATTCCAATGCTTCCGCTATTGGTGTTAAAAACTGTGGAGAATACACCCCAATAATTTGACCCGTAGGACGCAGAGGATTGACTAAAGGACCCAATAAATTAAAAATGGTGCGCACTTTCAGGGTTTTTCTCAAACCAGCCACACTTTTAAGGGCAGGATGCCAACCAGGAGCAAATAAGAAAGTCACACCCACTGCATCTAAAGCGCTTTCTACCTTCTCTACTGGAGCCGTCAAATTAACCCCTAACGACTCTAACACATCGGCTGACCCCACTTTACTCGATGCAGAGCGATTCCCATGTTTAGCAACTTTTACACCCGTTGCAGCCACCACAAAAGCCACCGCCGTTGATATATTAAAGGTAGATGCTCCATCGCCTCCTGTGCCACAGGTATCAATAACAGGAGTAGAATGAACGATAGCGCTTTTATGGAGAGATTGAGATTGTAAAACCTGAGCCATTCCCGCTAATTCCGTAGCAGAGACACCTTTCGCTTGAATTGCTGCTAAAATAGCCCCAGAGACCACATCAGGAATCTCTTCTTTTAACCATCCTTCCATCAATTGAGACGCTTGAGCTTGGGATAGGGACTGTTGATCAAGGAGTTGCTGTAAAATTGGGATCATCATCTGGGTTTATAATTGGAAACAATACAGAGCAGTGGCAAGATAAGCGATCGCATTAGGATACCATACTATAATATCGCTTTATGTTGTTTTTCATCATTAAAAATTATTATGAAGTTTAAGTTTGAAAAATTTGGATTTGTTGATCAAGGGGAATTAGAGGTAGGTGATTTAACCTTTATTTGTGGGGCTAATAATGTTGGCAAAACTTATGTTGCTTATGCTATTTATGGCTTTATTAAGCATTTTAAAAACTTAGTCAATTTATCCATCTCATCAGAACAAATAGAGACTTTAAAAATTGAAGGTTCATTAACCATAGACTTACGAGCTTATCATAATAAGCTGGCTGAATATCTAAAAAGAGCTTCTGACAATTTTACTCAGAAAATAGAAAACTACTTTAAGACTTCTAGTGATTTTTTTGCCAATAGTAAAATAGAGTTGTTAAATGATAATTTTCGCTTAGATTTGAGTCATGAATTTAAAGGAAAAGTAAAATTTGGGGAACGAGAAACCTTGATTTTTGATAAAGCTTCAGATTCCGAACAATTATCAGTTGCTTTAACATTAATAGATGAAATCAAAGTTCCTAGTAGTATTCTAGAAGAGGTGATTAATGATGCAATCTCAACTTGCTTATTTTCTCCAATCTTACCTAATCCTTTTGTTATCACTTCTGAAAGAACAGGAATTGCTTTATTTTATAAAGAACTAGACTTAAATA
>JBFRWQ010000066.1:0-4877 GCA_051439665.1 Microcystaceae cyanobacterium
ATCAAATTCATCAGTGGTATTTACCTCAAGCTTAAGACGTTCTTGATTAAGAATTAGCAATAATCTCTCTGTATAATCAACTGAGCCTCTTATTTCTTATTGTAACTTTTGTAAGCCACCATTGGCATATTCTTCAAATAATTGAACCCTTTGTTGTTCTGCATGAGCATCCAAAGAAGAAATAATTTGAGGATCTTGAGTCTCAACAATTGCCAATAATTTAATTAAAGAATCATAACCCCTTGATTGAAAAATCTCTAAATTGATTGGGGAAGGTTCTTTAGCGATCGCAGTCAAAGGAAGACGTTGTTGATAGTTAGCCCCTAAAACAGCAGCAAACGCCACAACATCTGCATAGGTTTGAAAGGGGCCATTCCCTTCTCCAAAATCAACCAATACTTGTACTAAGTTTGCTTTGTCTTTAGCAATACGAATGCGATGAACAGCCATCTTTTTTAGAAGTTAGAGTTTAGAAGTTAGAATTCTTCATTCTTCATTTTTCATTTTTCATTCTTAATCACCAGTCTTCTGATTCTAAATCAGGTCTGACTTTAACTCGGACTAAGATCGCAGTAATATTATCATGACCGTTTTTCTGATTGCCAAGGGTAATTAACTTTTGTAACCCCATTTCTAAGCTTTGATTGGCACTAATTAAGGGCAGTAAGTAACTTTCCCAGTAATCCTCAACCAAATTATTATCGGATAATCCATCAGAACAGAGCAAGAGCATTGTATCTTCTTGGAGATGTAGATAGCGAATATCTGGTTGAATATAGTGATTTTCATGGGGACCAATGGCTTGAGTTAACTGGTAAGCATCAGGACGACTATAGGCAATGTCGGGATCAACACCATTTTCAATGGCTCGTTGTCCCACTTCATGATCCACTGTTAACTGTTCTAACCCCCATTTACGATTTACTCTATAGATACGACTGTCTCCAACATGAGCAATGACAGCATGGGTATCTTGTAATAAAGCCATGACAAGGGTTGTTCCCATCCGGCCACTACCCGAACTAGCATTACCTTGATTGACATTGTATAGGGTTTGATTGGTCTGAAAAATCCCTTCTCGAATCACTTCTTCAGAGGGTAAACTCTCTTTCCAATGGTTTTGAAAATAATCGGTGAGGGTTTCCACGGCCATCGCACTGGCTACTTCTCCTGACGCATGACCCCCCATTCCATCACAGACAATATAAAGTCCTTTGCTTTGCAGATTTCGGGTTTTATTGTTGTGTTCGAGATAAACTTGAGTGGTAATGCTAAAGAAATCTTCGTTATGGCGACGTTGACGACCTGTATCTGTTAAACCGACATCATGCAGACTTAATAATTTCATTGGCAATACTGCCGTCGGTTGATCGTCTTCTCCCTCCATCTCGCTTAAGTTGATTTGGGGACCACTGGTAATTAAATTCTCGTCTGATTCAGCATCATTGCTGGAAGTAGGTTGTATTTTTTCGGCTTCTGCTAACTGTTCCTGTAGTAATTCTGGTAAATCCTCAATATCTAGGGCTTCTCCTGGTAACTGGTTCTCTTCAAGCGCTTGTTGTTCCTCTTGCCATAAATTTTCTATCCGTTGGTAAAATTGATCCACGTCTGTCAACTTTTCGGTTGCGATTTCTTCTAACAAGGTATTTAGGGATTCTGATGGACATTGCAAGGAATTAGACAGCCATTTTTGCCATAGTTTAGCTAAGGAGGATAATTGAGCAGGGTTATCAGCCTCATCAGGATAGATTTGTTGCACCATAATCTCTTCTCCCTCATCAATCCCCATATTTTCTTCTACTAATAGGGTTTGACTACTGTGAAGGGGGGAAAGTTCACGCCAAAGAATGAGGATATTTTTTAACCAATAGATAATTTGTAGAAGGGATAAGGGTTCTTTCGCCATTAATTGGGAGAGAGACTGCCAATCAGGGCGATCGCTCAGTAAAATCACCGCTTGGTGATCGACTTGCCAAGCATCGTGAATACTGGGAATACTGGGAACATAATCTTTTAATTTTAGGTAGGGTAGCGCTAAACTAGGAATGCCCAGATTTTGCCAAAACTGAAAATTATTATCCTTTTCTGGGCTTTGCTCTAATGTTTTCTCTTTTTCTTGACTGACAAAAACTTCTAAGACGGATTTTTGTAAGGGTTGGGTATCTATCACCATTCCTTCATAAAATAAATAATCTCCTTTTGTTTCTTTCTCGATGAGGGGGGAGTGATCATCTGAGCTTAGTAAGCAATAACGCTGACCTGGATCAAGATACTTACCGTCTTCTGCTATTTTCTGCTTTATTTCCTCTGATTCAGTTTCTTTGAGCGATTCAGCTACTAATACCCGCCAGCGAATTCCGGTTGCTGTTCCACAATTGGGACAGGTAGTTACTGTAAAAGCCACCCTAGTTCCACAATTGGAGCAGGGAGCATCCACCAGCGATGTTCCGCATTTCTGACAAAAACGGTGATTATTGGGGTTTTCAAACTGACAGTGAGAACAAACAAGCATGGTAGAAATTAGAGCATAATAATGATTGAGAGAGAGAAGTAAGGTTTCACAGGAGAGTGTGACTGTTAATCGCTGGCACAAGACAGAGGGAAGGAGATAATCAACTTCATTACTTTTTTCTCTCTACTTTTAATATATTGTTAAATTCACTTTTTGGGCGCTTGGATTCTTAAGACACTATTCTTATTTTAAACGCTTCTCATGGTCAGATCGCAACCCATTGTTTTGAATATTTAATAATAGCACTCAGATAAGGGAACAATAAAACAATTATACTGATTAATCAGTCATCTCCCGATTAGTGTAATCTCTTAGGGGGATAATTTGTTTTTCTGATAGCGCTTTTCTTTATATTTTTGTGCCATTAGTGGATTAAAATCTTGATAAAATTCCATAAATAGTTCACTGAGCAATCGAAATTCAAATTGAACATCTTTAGGGGTTCTGACATCTAATAGGTGTTCTAGACTGCGAGGGTTACAACTAAAGAGATAATGTTGTCTAATTCCTTGGGGTAAGAGTCTTCTTGCTCTCTCTTCAGGAACATTTTTCTGTAGAAGGTTAACATAATCTGTTAATTGTCGTCTGATTCCCTCAATTTGGATTTGTTCGATCGCTTCGCTGTGAAGATACTGATTTCCTTCTCGATCACTATAACTTTTACCGACGACATCAAGATAAAAATATTTTTTTATAAAGTCATCATCAAACCAGCCCTGATTTTTTTCATGATATTCTTTAAAATGTTTTCCTGTATAACGCTGTGACATCACATCAAAAGAAACTCCAACTCGATGGGTTCTGTGTTGCATGGGGACATCATGGGGAAAGCCAACAATATTAAATACTAATCCGATATGTTCCATAATCCCAAAATGATTAAATTTAACTGCTAACCGATAAACCCTTTCCCCTAACTCATCTTCTGACAAATTAAAAAATTGGTCGTATTTTAGATAAATCGGATCGCAAGAATAATCTTGTCTCATGGCTAAATAAGATGTGAGGTTAGGACGATTAGCGATCGCATCAAACCAGATCAGCTTTAAGGTGGGGTTAAAGGTTGACTCGTAGATTTTCATAAGATAACTATCT
This sequence comes from Microcystaceae cyanobacterium, assembly GCA_051439665.1. Lineage (GTDB taxonomy): Bacteria > Cyanobacteriota > Cyanobacteriia > Cyanobacteriales > Microcystaceae > JBGTGT01. The sequence continues at coordinate 3,608 of JBFRWQ010000066.1, forward strand.
GTTTCAATCTTTATTTATTATAACCTAATTTATTTAATATGAACATCTCTTTGGGGGAATGGAATTTCGATTCCCTTCTCAGCGAAGGTTGTCCAAATATCACAAATTAATTCGCTGGTGATGGTTAAACTCACCATTGGATCATGAATCCAAAATAGCAATTCATAGTCAATACTTGATTCTCCAAAGGCTGTCGCCCAGGCAACGGGTGTGGGAAGTTGTAAAACTTTGGGATGTTGGTGAGCCACTTGTAAAATCGCATTAATAACCTCTTGAGGATCACAACTATAACTAGCACCTACGACTAGGGAACAACGGGTTAGGTGATCTTTTCCGGTAATTGCTGTAATATTATCAGTGAAAAAGCGCTGATTAGGAATAATTTCTTCAGAGTTATCTTTAATCATTTGAAAGGTTGTCGCACGAATTCCCAAGTTAACGACTTTACTAAGATTACCCTTGATTCTCACATAGTCTCCTGGCTTAAGTGAACCTTCAAATAATAGCCAAATTCCGCTAATAAAATTACTAATGACTTCCTTTAAGCCAAAGCCCACTCCTACAGATAATCCTCCACCAATGGCTGCAACTGCGGTGGGACTGATGCCAATGTAACCAGCAATTAACACAAGACCAAGACCAATTAAAAAGTATCTTAAAATCAGTGATAAGGCTTGATCAATTAAGATTTCTTGTCCCCTAATTATTCTCAAACCATTGAGAAACATAATTTCTATTATAGTTAGCCCAACAAACCAAAAATATAACCATGCTATGGTCACAAAAATGGGTCTTAAGGTTAATGATTGACCAAAAATAGTGATCAAATAAATATTAGAAATCGAGTTTAAATTGATAAACCAACTGAAGATTCTAATGGTAATAATCAAGAAAAATAAGGGCGCAAAAAAGCGATATTGATAATACCTAACTGTATTGGATGGAAAAAGGGCATAAAGAACCGTAATAAAGATCCGAAAAATTATTAAATCAACTACTATTTTTTGGGCATCAATTAGATAACCTGAAAACCATTGCTGTGATTGAAAAAATAAAGTACATAGCATCAGAAGAAGAACTGTTAAAATGGGAGTAGTTAAAAATCTGATTAATACGGTTCCATATTCCTGCCAAGACATTTTGGTATCACTGATTTTCAATTGACTAACTTGGGGAAATTTGCGCTGAAAGGCTTTCCATATTAGTTGAGATATTAACCATGATAATAAGGAAATGCAGAGAATAACCCCTAATTGAAGTTGGACAATGG
>JBFRWQ010000067.1:0-15513 GCA_051439665.1 Microcystaceae cyanobacterium
TCTCTTTAATCTCACCGTTAAACCATGCTTTTAAAAGTGCATTGTAAGAGCGAATTACCTCGATGACTGATTTGATTGTTTGCTGTCCTTGTTGTCCTCCTATTCCTTGATAATGGTCGTTTGAGCGGAAGTCTTTACACAGTTGAGCATAATTAGGATGTTTAATTGTTCTGAGTCTATAACTGATTCGAGCTTCGTCATCTTTAAAATAGATTTTAGTTGGACATTCTTCAAAATGTTTTTGACGAATACTGTACAATACTGAGTTATATAACTGGTTTGATTGCTCACAACACCAGAACAAATAACTGTGAACTTCATCATCAATATTTCCTGTTAACAGTATTTTTTGTGTTTGATAATTCATGGTATCATTCTAACACGATAATTCTGGCTATACCCTGAGTAGAACTGAGGGTTAAAACCCTCTACCGCTCGACTAAAGCCTTCAAAGGACGTGGCTACCTCTCGCTCGTTATTTTAGGTATATTTTTTTGCAGGGGGGTTAGGTCAAAGGGAAACAGGCAATTATGCAGAATATACGGTGGTTGAACAGCATTTAGTGGCATTAAAACCGAAAAATCTTTCTTTCACAGAGGCTGCTGCTGCCCCTCTCGTTCTGATTACTGCATGGGAAGCTTTATATGATCGGGCAAATCTTGAGACTCAACAAACTGTACTGATACAAGCAGGGGCGGGTGGTGTCGGTCATGTTGCGATACAATTAGCAAAGTTAAAAGGGGCAAAAGTAGCTACAACTGTGGGAAATACTGATAAAGAGCGCTTAGTTCGTCAATTGGGTGCAGATTATCCGATTTCATATCAACAAACTGACTTTGCTGAGGCTGTTTTACAGTGGACAGAGGGACAAGGGGTAGATGTGGCTTTTGATACGGTGGGGGGAAATACCTTTTTTGAGACAGTCCCTGCGGTTAAAGTATATGGTGATCTGGTGACAATTTTAGAACCTGATAGTAAAATAGGAACTTTGAAGGCTGCCCGTAACCGTAATTTACGCATTAGCTTAGAATTAATGTTAACCCCGTCTTTAATGGGCTTGACAGCAGCACAAATACAGCAAACCGCCATTTTGCAACAATGTGCAGCTTGGTTTGAGGAGGGAAAATTAAGCCTTCATTTAGGTCAAACCTTTCCCCTGAAAGAGGCTGCTTTAGCCCATAAAACAATTGAAATGGGGTCTAACACAGGTAAAATTGCCCTATTTATTGATTAAGAGGAAATTTAGCTATGACAACATCTTTATCTCCCGTTGCTGTGGTGACAGGTGCATCCAGTGGGATCGGACAAGCGATCGCATTTCGTTTGGCCACAGAAGGCTATCGGGTAGCTATTTGCGCTAGAAGAAAGGACAAACTAGAAGAATTAGGGGAAAAAATACGGTCAAAAGGGGTAGAAGTACAAACTGAAACCGTTGATTTGTCCCAAGAATCGCAAATTATTGATTTTTTTGCTAAGATTCGCTCTACATGGGGCGGTGTGGATGTTTTGATTAATAATGCAGGATTAGGTCATCGTGAACCGTTAATGACAGGAAATACGGAAGCATGGCGAGAAATGTTAGAAATTAATGTGTTGGCTTTATGTATCTGCACCAGAGAAGCGATTAAAGATATGCAGGCCAAAGGAGGAAAAGGCCATATTATTCATATTAGTTCAATGTCAGGTCATCGTGTTCCCACAGGAAGCGGTGTTTATGCTGCAACAAAATTTGCGGTTCGTGCTTTAACCGAAGGGCTAAGATTAGAATTAAGGGCAGCTAACACCGATATTAAGATTTCTAGTATTAGCCCTGGTTATGTAGAAACAGAATTTGCGGAAAAATATCATAATAGTGCGGAAAAAGCCCAAGAAATTTATAGTCGCTTTCCCGTATTGCAACCAGAAGATATTGCTGAGGCCGTCACTTATATTCTCTCTCAACCTGACTGGGTACAGGTACATGATCTTTTGTTACGTCCTACCCGTCAGAATAGTTAAAGTACATCACACATACATTGAGGGAGTCTAGCAAATCAGCGATCGCACATTAAATATGTTAGATTCCAAAAACCTCTATTATAATGCTTAAAATTACTTCTATGAATCGCTTTGAGTTTTCTATAGAATATAGCTTTGATCCTGAAACAAATTCGGTGATGGCTACTGTCCCTGACTTAAATTATATTTCGTCTTTTGGCAAAGATTTTGCAGAAGCAGAAAGAAACGTAACTGAAGCTGTTTTAGCCTACTTAGAAGCTTTAAAAATAGATTAATGGAATTGTCTTTAAGTGAGTTTAAATAAATCAATTAAAATAGATCAGATTCCTGATCATTCTAGTCTATATAACCCCTATTAGATAAAATTTAGTTACAAAAATCGATGGTGTATATTGATATCGAACGACCAATCCTGTTAAAATAGATACAACTATTTACCATACGAGCTATTGTATATTATCTATGCAAGCCACTAATCAACCCTCAGATAACTTTAATTTCCTCGATATTGATCCCCTTGCGCAACAAGAAACGAAAGGATTTGACGAGAAAAATCCCCCCAAACAAAACTTAATTGATGCTTGTGTTCATTGTGGTTTTTGTTTATCAACTTGTCCGAGTTATCGTATCATTGGGAAAGAAACAGACTCCCCACGGGGAAGAATTTACCTGATGAATGGAATTAATCAGGGAACAGCCTCTTTAGATGAAACTACCACCCAACATTTTGATACTTGTTTAGGTTGTTTAGCCTGTGTTAGTACCTGTCCTTCTGGGGTACAATATGACCAATTAATCGCTGCAACCCGTCCCCAAGTTGAACGCAATCAACCCCGTTCTTTAAAAGATAAAATTATTCGCTTTCTGATCTTTAATCTCTTTCCCTATCCCCTCAGATTAAGACTTTTACTTCCTTTCTTCTGGCTTTATCAAAACTTAGGATTGCAAAAAATTATTCGTAGTTTAGGACTTTTAAATTGGTTTCCTCGATTGGCTGCAATGGAATCAATTTTGCCCAAAGTCAATCTTAATACCATCTTTAAAAGCTATGATACAGTGATTCCTGCTCAAAACGAAAAGCGCTATCGAGTTGGGGTTATTTTAGGCTGTGTCCAAAGACTCTTTTTCTCACCCGTTAATGAAGCAACAGTTAGAGTTTTAACTGCTAATGGCTGTGAAGTTGTTATTCCCAAAACTCAAGGCTGTTGTGCAGCGCTTCCTGCTCACCAGGGACAGGAAAAACAAGCGCAAACCTTTGCCAAACAAATGATTGACGCTTTTGCTGAAACTGAGGTAGATTATATTATTATCAATGCAGCAGGCTGTGGACACACCTTAAAAGAGTACAATCATATTTTAGGAGATGACCCTGAGTATAAAGAAGCAGCAAAAGACTTTGTTTCTAAGGTCAGAGATGTACAAGAATTCCTCATGGAAGTTGGCTTAACAGCCCCTTTATCCCCTCTCACTGATCAAGAATTACCCATTGTCTATCAAGATGCTTGTCATCTTCTACACGGTCAAAAAATAAGCTTACAACCCCGTCAATTATTACAAAGTATTCCCCAAACTGTTTTAAAAGAACCCATTGATGCAGCCTTATGTTGTGGCAGTGCAGGAGTTTATAATATGTTGCAACCTGATGTAGCCGAAGAATTAGGGCAACAAAAAGCAGATAACTTACTAAAAACAGGTGCAAAATTAATCGCTTCCCCCAACCCTGGATGTTCCTTGCAAATTAAAAAGCATTTAGAACAAAAAGGTCAAACCATCCCCTTAAAACATCCAATGGAATTATTAGACCTATCCATTCGAGGAATCAAGTTAACATAAGCAGTAAGTTAGTAGTAGGGGCTTTAGCCCTTATACATTACCCTAAAGGGCTTACTAAAAACTAGCTGTGTCAGTGCAGTAGGATGGGCTTCTAACCCATCCAAAACTCATCATTAGGAGATTAGAAGATGACTAATACCACTCTTAAAAGTTACTCGGAAGGACAAACCAGTTTACTTACTAATATTACTTGGTCAGAATTTGAACAGATGTTAGAAGAACTAGGAGAACATCGTTCAGCAAGATTATCTTATAGTCAAGGTTATTTAGAAATTATGGTTCCCTTACTTGAACATGAGAAAGACAAAGAAATCATTAGTTATATGGTTCAAATTCTCTTAGAAACATTATCAATTGATTTTGAAGCATTAGGATCAACTACTTTTAAAAATGCTGAAATGAAGCAAGCAGTTGAACCAGATGCTTGTTTTTATATTAATAATTATCAAGCAGTGATCGGCAAAAATAAGTTAGACTTAACCATTGATCCTCCCCCCGACTTAGCCATTGAAATTGATCTTACCTCTCGGACAAAATTAGATAACTATCGTCTTCTGAAAGTCCCTGAACTTTGGCGCTATCATCAAACGGGCTTACATATTTATTTACTAAAAGGAGACAATTATCAAGAATCTTCAGACAGCGCTATTTTTCCGACTATCCCTGTTATTGAATTAGTCAATCAAACGGTTAAAGAAAGTCAGCGCTTAGGAAGAAGTCAAGGAATCAAAGAGTTTAAAAACTGGCTGAAAGAAAATCTAAGCTAAACTGTATGAATATTCTATTTATCTGCAACATCAATCAATGTAGAAGTCCCACAGCCGAATGGCTATACTCAAAAAATCCTGAGTTTAATGTGGCTTCTGCTGGTATTCGTCAAGATTGTGATAATAGAGTAGATAAGGATCTTCTCTTATGGGCAGATCAGATATTTGTTATGGAAAGATTGCACCTTGATATTATTAGGCAAGAATGGCCTAAGATTTATCAAAATAAATCAATTAAATGTCTCAATATTCCTGATAACTATGGATATAAAGAGCCAGCCTTGATTAAGTTATTAGCTGTTAAACTAACACCCATTCTTGGAGTATCAAGACGACGCATTACTTAAATTCCCTCATTTAAACTTAACCAACTAATCGCTTCTCTGATCCACTCTTCCGTGTTAGAATTATTTAAGATAAAGTGGGCTTTGCCCATTACAACCTCATACTTAGTCTATCAAGTCTTGATCGATGTAAGTCCTAACTTGATAAGAAAGTCTAAAAGTCAACTATGTTAACTCACCAAAATCCAAAAGCTTTAGAAGGAAAAGCCCTACTTAAAAAAGTACAAGAATTGTCTGATTTGTCTAGGCGTGAGAAGGCAAAAGAGTGTGGTTACTATAAAATCACAGAAACAGGTGAAGCAAAGGTCGAATTAGTCGAATTCTATAATGCACTTCTTGATGCTAGAGATATTCCCCTCAATCCAGATCGAGGAAAAGATAGTCGAGGACGTGAACCAACATACCGAGTAAGTGTTCACAAAAATGGACAAATTGTCATTGGTTCTACCTATACTAGAAAAATGGGGCTGCAACCAGGAGATGAATTTGAAATTAAACTTGTCCATAAAAATATTCATTTGAAACCACTTGATAAAATTGACAATAATTCTGCTGCTTGGCAAGCTTATTTAGAATCAGAAAAAGAGAGAGAGGAGGTTTATCGTAGCCTTGCAAATGCCTGAATTTATTAACATTGATTTAGCCATCAAAATTAATGAACGTCAAATTAATAAATTTGGGGGATCGATAGGAATGCGAGATAAAAATCTCTTAGAATCTGCACTAGCGCAACCTCAAGCAACTTTTGGTGGCAAATTACTGCACTCAAAAATTTATGAACAAGCAGCAGCTTATTTATTTCATCTTACGATGAACCATCCTTTTATTGATGGAAATAAACGAACAGCTTTTGCAGTTATGGATGTTTTTTTACGCCTAAATGGGTTTAGATTGAACTTAACTGATCAAGAAGTTTATGATTTAGTTTTAGCAGTTGCTAATGGAGAATTAGACAAAACAACCTTAACCACTCATTTAAAAATAGTAATTATATCCAATTAAAACATCCCATTAAATTCCCTCATTTAAACTTAACCAACTAATCGCTTCTCTAATCCATTCTTCCGTGTTAGAATTCTTTAACATCAAGTTATCTTGACTCAATACAGAGATGGCTTGATTAATTTCTGTATTAGAATATCCTAATGCTAAGAGAGTCATTTCTACTTCTTCTAAAACGGCAACCGATGGCGTTGCGGCGGTAGTCGTTACTTGTATTCCTGCAACTTCTCGCCATTGCGATAATTTGGTTTTTAACTCCAAGGCAATTCTTTCAGCCGTCTTTTTGCCAACTCCTGGTGTTTGGGATAAAATTCTGGTATTGGCAGTAACAATGGCCTGCACTAATTCTTCTAATCCTAGTGTATCAATTAAAGCGATCGCTAACTGAGTCCCAATGCCACTAACGCTAATGAGTTGACGAAATAATTCTCTTTCTGCGGCTGTAGAGAAACCATATAATAACCCTTGATCTTCACGAATTTGAAGATGGGTGAAAACTTGTATTTTATCTTGGGGAATAGGGGTTAATTGGCGGGCAAAACGGGATAAAATCTGTAGTTCATAACCAATAGAGTTAACGTCTAAGATTAAAATGATGCGGTTATTGGCCGTTTTGACGACTTCTATCGCTTGACCTTTTAAGTAACTAATCACTGCGGATTTGATTTTACTCCACTTATAAGCACACTTGATCTATACGGATTATAGCACAAGTTTTCTACTTGATGTCAAAGACTTTGTGAAAATAATTAAGATAAGTTACTTATTGTCTCATGGATAACTGTCGAGCGATCGCCATTGGAGAAAGAATTTGAAGGGCAGCATCTAACTCGATCGCTGCTTTAGGCATCCCATAGACCGTACAACTGTCTTGATCTTGGGCAATGGTATGCCATCCTTGAGATCGTAAAGCTTTTAAGCCTTTTGCGCCATCTCTTCCCATACCTGTTAATAAAATCCCTGTTCCTTTGCCTTGCCAGTGATTTGCTAGACTGTGAAACAAAACATCTACTGAAGGACGATAAGGATAATCTTGAGGATTGGGAGTATAAGCTAGGGTTTTATCTTTTTTTAAGTATAAATGGTCATTAGTCGCTGCTACTAAAACATGGCCTCGTTGGGGGCGATCGCCTTTCTTAGCAGCTTGTACGATTAAAGGGGTTTGTTGATTCAACCATTCGACTAATCCTTGAGAAAAGGAAAAATCGAGATGTTGCACAATAATAATTGCCCCTTTAAAATTACTGTTCAGATGGGATAAAATATCAGCCAAAGCTTTCGGTCCTCCGGTAGATGAACCAATGGCAATCAGGGATAATGAAATCCTACAAGAGTTTGAAGTCGGTGAATCTTGAGGAATAAGTTTGCGGATTGTTGCTACTTTTGCCAAAAATTGCTTGGACAATTCTCGGCTATTTAATTGACTTAAAGTTGGGGTATCTACGGCATCTAGTGCGCCATATCCCATTGCTTGATAAATCTCACTTAAATGTTTTTTAGTATTGTTGGTAACAATTAAAATTGCTGTTGGGGAAAGCTGCATAATCTCTTTGGTCGCTTGTACCCCATTCATCAGGGGCATATTTATATCCATTAAAATTAAGTCAGGTAAGCGGTTCTCACAAAACTTAATCGCTTCTTTACCATTATTGGCTGTCCAAATCACTTGATAATGAGGAACTGTTTTCAAGAGCGTTTTCAAGGTAGCGATCGCTATGAGATCATGATTAACAATAGCAATTTTCAGTGTCATCTTTTAGTCCTAAAAAATATAGTTGTAAAAATTAATTGATCAGTTTATTGTAGATCAGGGAAATTATTGGCCGATTATATCGTTTACTGCTTCAATCAAGGTTTCATCATGAAAACTGCTTTTCGTTAAATAATAATCTGCCCCTGCTTCTAATCCTTGTCGGCGATCTTCTTCCCGATCTCGATAAGAAATAATAATCACAGGAATATTATACAAGCGTTGATGATTTTTAATTTGTCTAACTAACTCAATTCCATTCATTTTAGGCATATCAATATCAGTAATAACTAAATCATAGGTTTTTGTTCTAATGACATTCCATCCTTCTGCCCCATTAACAGCAGTATCCACTAAGTAACCATTATTTTCTAGTAACTTCCTTTCCATTTCTCGCACTGTAATTGAGTCATCAACCACTAAAATCTTCTTACGATTGGTGACTTTTTCTCCTTCACTACTGATGCCAACTTTGGCCAATCTGCCCACATGTAGTAAAGCATCCATTGAACGCACCAGATCCGAGACATCTAAAATTAAAATAGGCGCTCCATCACTTAATAAAGCGGTCGCACTTATATCAGGTACTTTTCCCAATCTGGGATCAAGTGGGCGTACTACTAAATCCCTTTCACCTAAAAATTGATCCACCACTAAGCCATAACTATTCGATTGATCACTAATAACAACGATAGAAACTAAGTCATTTTCCAAATTAGACGGGGGTAATTCTAATACCTGATGTGCCGCAATGACTCCAATATTCTGTTTATTTATCTGAAAATATTGACGATTTTCCACATCAAAAATTTCTGCTTTTTCCCTTGTCACAATTTTCTCAATTCGGGCTAAAGGAATCGCATAAGGCTTACCTGAAATTTCCACTAATAAAGTACGAATAACTGATAAAGTTAATGGTAATTGAAAATGGAAGGTTGTGCCTTTCCCTTCCCTAGAAATAATACGAATCGTGCCTCCCACTTCTTGTACCATACTTTTCGCAATATCTAAACCTACTCCTCGACCCGAAATTTCGTTCACTGTTTGCGCTGTTGAAAACCCTGGTAAAAAAAGAAATTCTAACAATTCCACATCCGACAATTGAGCAACCATTTCCAAGGTTGCTAGATTTTTATTAATGATTTTTTGGCGTAATTTTTCCCGATCAATTCCTCGTCCATCATCACTAATAGTAATCGCTAACATTCCTGCACGGTGAATCGCTTCGAGGCGAATTGTTGCTTCTGGGGGTTTACCGATGGCAATCCTTTCCTCTGGCAATTCTACACCATGATCCACGGCATTGCGTAAAATATGAGTTAAAGGAGCTTCCAACTTCTTGAGAATATCCCGATCTACCGATGTCGCTTTGCCCAAAATCTCTAATTTAACTTTTTTATTCATATTTCGAGCTAAATCTCGTATCATACGGGGAAATCCCCCCACACCATCCATAAAAGGTCCCATGTGGGAGGTAATGACTTCTCGATAAAGACGATCTGACAAGTTTGATGTGCGACGGACGTATAGTTCCAAATCATCCAAGCGCTCGCTGAATAATTGATGACATTCCATTTCAGATTGACGAGCAAGATTAAGATAATCTTTCCCTTCTAGATTAGACATATCCCGATCTAAGCTCTCTTGCAATTGTTCTAAATAGCGTGATAGTTCAGTTAGTTTACCTTTAATAGACATTAAGTCATCAGCAAAGGGTTGTAACCAATTTGCTTCAATTAAGGATTCCCCTGCTAATCCCATAATGCGGTTTAAATTTTCTGCACTAACTCGCACAACCCGATCTTGAGGGGATAAACTCTCTTGAGAAGTAGGACTATCTATTGGTGTGGTTAAAGGTTCACTCTTTAATTCAGTAGTAATATTTTTAATTTCATTGGGAAAAATTACTTGATCTTGTGTCAAGGATAAGGATGGTGGTGGCTCTTGAAGAGGAATCAGTGAGGGTGATTTTTGGCTAGATTTGTGATTAAGAAGGTCGATAATAACTTTTTTAAGTGTGAAAAAATCTGTTTGATGGTTTGTTAACCATTGAGCTAATTTAACGCTTTCAATTTGACTTAAATTCTGCAATAAATCAATAGCTTTTAAGAGAACGTCAACATGGTCAGAGGTTAAAGTAACGGTATGTTCTTGCGCTGCCACAAAATAATCTTCCATGACATGAGCTAATTGAACGACTGGCTCAATACTGACCATTCTCGCTGCTCCTTTAATTGAGTGGGATGCACGCATTAAAGCTTCTAATTGTTGGCTAGATTGGGGATTAGTTTCTAAAGCTAATAAGCCATTATTAAAAATGGTAATTTGACTTTCCACTTCTAAGCAAAATAAGTCTAACATTGACTGATCAGTGCTTATTTTAATCACAGTTTCTGATTTATTTTTAATCATTTCACTATTCCCAGATATCTGCTCACTGATAAATGTTTCACTTTTCTGATTAATAATTTTATTTAATCCTTTTTGAACACTTGTTAATTCCAACTCACTATCTCTTAACCATTGCGCTAAATCCTGCTCTGATAACTCACTGATTTGTAATAATAAATTACCGCCATTTTGTAATAATTCAACTTCTTCTTGCGTGATCATTAAAGGTTGATTGGGTTGAGCATTAAAGCGCTCTTGTAAAATATTTAAACTATCTTTGATTAATCGAGCTAACTTGACCGCTTCCTCAATATCAACAATACGAGTAATCCCCCAAAGGGTATGTGCTGCTTGAATCGCTTTTTCTAAGTCTTGAGGTGAAAATTTAGCAGATATTAACGCCGATACCCCTTCTTGAAAAGAGGCAATTTGCTCCGCCGCTTCTAGCTGAAATAATTCTAATATTGTATAATCAGTCATAAGGCAATTAAAAGAGATAGGAATGAAAAGAAAAAATAGGTAATAACTAAGCTGTTAAGTATCTAAATTTGGTTGTATCAACAGGTAGGAGGTAGGAGAGATTTACCCTTTACCCAGTTTAAATGTGTCTTAGCTCCTAAGATAAGCTCTCAATTTTTCTTAAAAAATCTTAATATTCAAGGTATAAAATAATAAATCAGCATCTAAATAATTGACTTTCTGATCTTCCCAATAGACAATTCCTTTGGTATAACCTTCTTCTGCTTTTGTAACAACAATAGGTGCATCTTGCACTTCTCGGAGACGAAAGCGAAAAATCCCCTGAATTTCATCCACAGGAAAAACCCATTTATTAGATTCATAACCTGCGACAATCATACGAGCTAAATGATTACCCTGTTCATCTGTTGCTGTTTCCTTGGGAGCTTCAATTTTTAATAATTGACTCAAAGAAGCACATAAAACCATTTCACCCCGAATATTAACTAAGCCAAGAAATAAGTCATTACTGCGATGGGGAATCGGTTGAATTAAACAGGTATGGGTCACTTCTTTTAAGATTTTCACAGGGAGTCCTAATCGTTCTTCTCCCAGTCGAAAAATGATTAGGGAAAAGGCATCATCTGTCCGTAAAATTGCTTCATTACCTTCACTTATTTCTTGATAATCTGACGTTTCTTGGATAATCTTTGCCCAATCTTCTAAGTAATTATTAGGTGGGTTTCTTTCTAATAAACTATCCCCCACTGCATCATAAACAGGACATTCATAACAATGAATCACAGTTTTTAATTCAGGACAAGTGCGATCGCCCATCACCCCAATTTGATTCCAACAATCTTTAAACAGGGGTTCTTCTTGTTCTTCTGGGAGGACTGACTTATCTTCTGGCACTGTCGATTCTTCTTCAATAGACATCTTTACTCCTTTGACATTTTTTTCATTTTATCTCAAAAGATCGGTCGTTTCAGTAGCCGTTTTCCCAAAATAGAAACGTTAGTTATTTGATTAGCGCTTGTTATATAATCAATCATTCTGTACTTTAAAGCGAGAAATTTCTTCCCGTAACAAGGCCGCTGCATTATCTAAGCGCAGTAAAGCGTTATTGGTATCTTGCAAGGATTCAACGGTTTGATAGGATGCTTCGCTTAATTGTCCCATAGATTCACTAATTTGCTGCGCACCTTGGGCTTGCTCATCCATCCCCTGTCCCACTTGCATAAACTGCGGTGGCAAACTCTGTACCTGTTCAATGACATCCGCAATCTGGTTACTAATTTTATTGACCCGTTCCACGCTATCGCTGACAGATTTACTAAATTTATCCATCTCCATCACCCCCACAGCCACGGCTGATTGCATATCCTTGACAATTTGCTCAATTTCTAAGGTTGCTACTGCTGTTTGATTGGCTAATCGTCGAATTTCCCTAGCTACCACGGCAAATCCTGCTCCATATTCTCCCGCTTTTTCGGCTTCAATGGCGGCATTTAAGGATAAAATACTGGTTTGGTCAGCAACTTTGGTGATTGTTACCACTACATTACTGATATTACCTGCTTTTTTATTCATTATGCCTAATTTTGAGGTGATCGAATGGGTAGCCTTGGTTAATTGCAGCATGGTACTTTCCATATCTTGCAGTTCATCTTGGCTATTTCTAGCAGCATTGGCAGTCATTTGTGCTTGGTCTATCACCTGTTCGAGGGTTTTGACCAGATTTTTCGCTGTAGCAGCAATTTCATGAGCGGTGGCTGTGACTTCATTGGTAGAAGCTTGTTGTTCAGTTACCATTCCCTCTAATTGTTTGCCAGATGCAGAAATTTGGGTGGTAGCAGTGGTAATTTGCACACCTGATGATTGAATTCGTCTGAGAAGATTATTTAAGTCCCGATTCATTACATAAAAGGCTGATTGAAGCTTGCCGATTTCATCTTCTTGTTCTGAGGGTTGCACTTGTGTTGTTAAGTCCCCTTCTGAAATTTTTTGTGCCACATCTACCACACCTGCAATTTTTGCCCCCAAGGGTTTGGTAATGCTATTGACGAAATAGCGCCCTAAAAAGTAAGCCGTGACTGGACCAATCAGGAGGCCAATAATTGACCATGTTTTCGCTAAATTGCTATCTGCTAAGGCTGCTTTCGTTGCATTAGCAGCAAAATTAGCATTATAGTCAATATCTTCTCGTAAAGAAGCGGTTCCTGCTTCAAAGGTGACTCGATGGTCTCTGGATAAATCGTATAATTGCGCTAATAATTGTGCTGCTTGCTTAACTTTGCCCATTTCATCGGAGTTCTGCTTATCTTGTTGCCATAAGATCAGTTCTGCTTGATAAGGGTTCAGAATCCCTAGATTATCAAACTGTTCTGCCAGTCGGAGAAACGCTCGGTGATCTTGTTGCCACTTGTCCCAATTACTTTGCAATTCTTGGTAAATTTTTTCTTCTTCTGGGGTTCTTGGCGTATTTTCATATTTTTTGAATCCTTCATCGATCTGTTCCCATGCTTTTTCAATTCTACCTAACTCTTCTAGCCTTTCTCTGGTGTTTAAGTCTAAGATTAAGAACGCTCGTTCGGAGGATTCAATCTGGGTTTGGGCTTCATTAACCATCCAAAGACCTTTTACGCTTGGTAAATTATTATTACCAATAGTATTAACGTGACCACTTAAGCGTAACGCCATAATTAAGCCAATTAAGGCAACAACGAACACTAATAACCCCATAAAGATGAAAGCGGACATTAAGCGGCCTTGCAGAGATTGATCTTTGAGAATGTTGTTAAACATAGTTAAGGGGAATAAATTAGAGCTTAATGGTTATAAATATTATTTTAAAGCATAAATACAAATAATTGCCTATTTTAGCAATCATTCAAGATTTATTGATTCAATTTGGCAATTCTGCGGCGTAGTATTTCCCCTCCTGCTGTATCTCCCCGTTGTTCTTTGAGTAACGCTAAATGAACTAAGGCTTCATAACATTGAGGATTCAAATATAGCGCTTTATTAAACCATTGTTCAGCCTGTTGCCGTTGATTCGTGGCTTCATATAATGTCCCTAAGAGGGCGTAAGCTTCTGAAACCATTGAATTATCTTTAATGTAATGCTTGCACATTACAATTGCTTCATCGACTTTCCCCTCATCTCCCAATTGTCGAGCGCTCGCTAATCGGATATCCACTCCTTCTAAGTTTATATCAGGGGTATTAGAAGGTGATTTAACCTCAATCAAGGATTTTTTGCTGCCATTAAGCAAATTTTCTCGCTTATTTGCTATTGTTTTAGATCTACTTTCCTTGTGTCTTTCCTTAGAAGGAAAGGGAGCAGAAACTTTATAATAGGCAAAAGTAAAAGGTTTTTCCACAGATTGCCATTTATTTCCTGAAATTTGAGCCATTTCTGAAGCCCCAACAAATAGCAATCCATTGGGTTGCAATAACTGATAGAGAGTGGTGACGACTTGATTCACGGCAAAAGGGGTCAGATAAATTAATAAATTACGACAAAAAATGAAGTCATATTTATTCTGACTAAATTGGCCTAAATTTAAAACATTTCCTTGACGAAAATTAACTATTTGACGAATAGATTCCTTAATTTGATTGCCTTGAAGTATATTATCAAAATATTGACGATGATTAGGATTTAATTGACCTCTAAAAGAATTTTTGGGATAAATACCCTGCTTTGCTTTAGCTATCGCTTTTCTACTTAAATCTAATCCGTCAATTCTCAACTGATAAGGAGATACACCGGCCTCTAATAATGTAATTGCTATAGAATAGGGTTCTTCGCCCGTTGAACAAGGGAGACTTAAACCCCTAATCCGATGATATTTCAGATTATTCAGCCAAACTGAGCGACTATGTTCTTTTAAAAATTCAAAGGGTTGAGAATCTCGAAAAAACCAGGTCTCTGAAACTAAAAGTAATTCAATCAGTTCCTGAAATTCGGTAGGAGAGACGGACAATTTTTGCCAATAAGTAGGGATATCGATGTTGTTATAGGAGAGACACCGATGATTAATGGCTCGCAGGAGATTTTTTTCCCCTATAATCTGAAAATCTAAGCCTATTTTTTGAGTAATTAAGTCCCTGATCTGATCTAAGCTCATTTTTCACCATTGTCTCCTAAAAGTAGTAAATAAGTTCCTTGAACATCGGCAAACAAGCCTTCTAAATGAATGCGCTGAATGACCTTTTTGTTATACATAATCATACCGCCTAAATAGGGAGGACTCTGTACTTTAATTTGGGATTCTACCAGATCATTTTCTGTTTGATCGATAGTTTTTGTGATTTTCTCAGCGATTAATCCTAAATATTGGGACTGCACTTCTCCTATTGTATAATTGACCATCATAATACGGGTACTGAGATAAGAACGACTGGGTTTTCCTTGAATCAGATGACATAAATCCACTACAGGGACAATAGTACCCCGATAATTAAAGATTCCCGCCACATATTCGGGAACATGATGCATTTTTCTTAAAGCAATCCGTGGAATAATTTCTACTACATGAGAGCTTTCAATAGCATAGACATCTTCACCAACATGAAACAATAAGAGTAACATTGAGAATTATAAATTCTTCTTAAACGTGAACTGGGTTTATTGTATTTTAGTTGATGAGATCCCTTCCAAAACCAGAGCTATAGTTAGGAAATGTTTAGTTTGAGCAAGTGCTGATTGATTGGTAGCATCAGTGCAGGAGATCCTAATAAGTAAGTTCTATTGTATTAATCAAACTCATGGAAAATGTAACGAATTATACATTTTATTGCCAACTGCCCCAGTGTAACTGAGATAATAGAGATAGAGGAATTGTTATGAACTCATAACTTTAGGAGAATCTCACTATGTCAAAAACCCTTTTAGCTGATGCCAGTAGCCGTCTTGAGTTAGCCTTAAAATATGTCAATATTTCCGATGATGCCATCGAGC
>JBFRWQ010000068.1:0-6397 GCA_051439665.1 Microcystaceae cyanobacterium
ACAGTCCCTAAACAATCTGCTCTGACTCATTTGTCTGAATCAGATCGTAAACAAGCGCAGACGCGTCTTCAGACCGTCGGAGCTTAACGTTTGGAATCCACGCGTTTTTAAACCGTGGAGATGTCAATCAGGTTTAATGCGTCTTAGGTTACAACGGTCAAAACAGGAAATTAAGTTAACTGGGAAACGCATTACGTGCCAGATCATTGTCAATAAATCGTCCTGCATCTCCTGTAGTAGCATAATGATAGAGTGATGCTTGAAAAATTCCATTAATTGCTCCTGTTAGTAATGCGATCGCACCAAAAGAGATAATTCCAAATAAGATCGCCACAATAATTAAAGGAATGGATAAAGTTGACACACCTATCACAAACAAAGCGGCAAGGATGGCTAAGAGTATAAACTGTACTAAACAGGAAACTCCTCCAATCATGGCTCGTCCCGTAAAGCCTTCTCCCCATGTTTCCCTAAACACATCCCAACTTCGTCGAATTGCACCAATGGGTCCCACATTTTCCACGATATAAACAGGTATAGCAAAGAAGATAACTACGCTCCATACCCCTTGAATGAGTCCTCCTAACAAAGATGCAAGGAGACTAATAATCAAATTATCAGCATTGCGTCCTGATTCAGTAATATATTTAGCAATTGTGCCGATTGTCGCTGAAATAATTGCAAAACCAATAATTTGACCTAAATGACTCATGGCGATCAGGATACCATCTTTAACGCTGGCTGATTCTCCCTTTAATAGCTTCAAACTGACACCGACTAAAGCAGTATTAGAAAAAATAATCACCGTGTAGCTCATAAAATAATAGATAAACACCATGATTAAGCCAAAAATCCACTCAGCCGTGCTAGGATCGCCTTCTAAGCTTGTTTGTCCACTATTCAGGAATAAACCACCTGCAAATAAGGGAATGATCATAATGAAGCCGACAATAACTAAAGAAATCCCTGATAATAAAGGAAATACCATTAATTGAGGGTTTTGTTGTAAGGCTTGCCAGCATTGTTTCGTTAATTCAACACCATTAGCGACTTTTCTAGCCATAATTGTCTCCCATAAATTAAAAATGCCTTAGCTACTTAATCTTACATTGAGCAGGGTATTATAACTTATTATCTTAAATATTTCTTAAGTTAAACAGTGATTCCTTTTCATTATTGCTCCCCATCTCTTCCCTCTCCCCACATTGTTCGATTAAGGATGAATGAAAATAAAATCCCCTTCTACAATTAAGGTAGTAATTGTCTCTATGAGGAGAAGCTCTCAATGTTCGACAAACATACATTAATGATCCCTGGACCCACTCCTGTACCCGAAAGTGTACTGCGAGCGATGTCTAAACCTCCTATTGGGCATAGAAGCGGCGCTTTTAGTAAAGTCATTGCAGAAATTACCGAAAACCTTAAATGGTTACATCAAACTAAGAATGATGTCCTAATGCTAACGGTAAGCGGTACAGGAGCAATGGAAGCAGGAATCATTAACTTCCTCAGTGCAGGCGATCGCGTCTTAGTGGGAGACAATGGCAAATTCGGCCAACGATGGGGAAAAATTTGTAAAGCCTATGGCATGAATACGGAAGTCATTACAGCCGAATGGGGTAAACCCCTCGATACAGAAATCTTTCGGGAAAAATTAGAAGCAGACACCGAAAAAACAATCAAAGCTGTCATTATTACCCACTCTGAAACCTCAACTGGGGTATTAAATGACCTGGAAACCATCAACAAATACGTTAAAGCTCATGGTGAAGCCTTAATTATTGTCGATGCTGTCACCAGCTTAGGCGCAATTAGTGTTCCCGTCGATGAGTGGGGCTTAGATGTGGTAGGCTCTGGCTCTCAGAAAGGGTATATGATTCCACCAGGCTTAGGATTCGTTTCTGTCAGTGAAAAAGCATGGCAAGCTTACGAAAAAGCGACAATTCCCTCCTTTTATATGGATCTCAAAGCCTATAAAAAAGCGACGGATAAAGATAGTTCTCCCTTTACCCCTCCCGTCAATTTAATGTATGGCTTGCAAGTTGCCTTACAATTCATGAAAACAGAAGGCTTAGAGGGAATTTTTGCCCGTCATCAACGCACCCAACAAGCCACCAGAGCAGCGATGAAAGCCTTAAATTTACCCCTTCTTGCCCCTGATGACTATGCAAGTACTGCAGTTACCTCTGTTATCCCTGTTGGGGTTGAAGCAGAAGCCATTCGCTCAACCTTAAACAAAAAATATGATATTGCGGTTGCAGGTGGACAAGATCACCTGAAGGGTAAAATCTTTCGCATTGGCCATTTAGGCTTTGTGGGTGAAAGAGACATTCTGACTGTTGTAGCTGCTTTAGAAGCAACCCTTGTGGAATTAGGCTATGAAGGCGTTTCTGCAGGCGCTGGTGTAGCTGCTGCCTCAGCTATATTAGCAGGAAATTAAAATCTCAGATATCGGGTATTAGGTGGGGAAAATGACAACACAAGTTCTACTTTTGAACCCAAGTTAGCAATGACTACGACATTGTAGCCTAAGAAAATCACCTAATACCTGATATCTCCTCTCTTTGTCGCTTTTATTCAGGAACAATAAATTAACATTATGGAAGTATTTACAGCCATTCTTGAAAAAGACAAAGAAACAGATCTTTATGTCGGTTATGTCCCTAACTTTGCAGGTGTTCATTCTACAGGAGAAACCTTAGATGAGCTACAAGCCAACTTGCGAGAAGTAATCGAAATGTTATTAGAAGATAAGGAAGAGATATGCCACCTATTCTGTTAAGAACAATTACCAGTAATGTTAATCTCACCTTAGAAGAATTTATCAAAAAAGAATAATAATGTAAGGGAATGGCTTGCGTGTTAATGGTAAGAGGATACCCACAAAAAGAGTATTAATATCTGTAACAAGAGAGAATCTTATGTCCTTCCTCAACTATGTAGTGATCAAGAAAGAATAACATCTCTACTTTTTTGACCCTCAATCTTGATATTAAGCTAAAATGCTGACAATGGTTGCGCCTTGTTATTTTTCTTCAAATTCTTATGTTCTGCATCCTAATTCATCAAGGGTTTAAGTTACTTTCTGTCCTCATTTTATGGGTCTTAATGACAGACGGACAACTCCAACCATTAACCGCACAACCGTTAGAAGAGTCTCCCCCACTTCCTAATCTCACTCCATTACCCACTACTCCCTTACCAACTCCTCCTTCTCCTATCGTTCCCCTAGATGAAGCAATTCCCGATCTTCCAGAGAAAATCACCGTTACCTCCTTTCGCTTTGAGGGAAATACTGCTTTTAATGAAGCACAATTAAGCGAAGTGGTACAAGACTATTTAAACCGTCCCCTTTCCTTTGCAGAATTATTAGAAGCAAGAACAGCCATCACTCAATATTATATTGATCAAGGTTATGTTACCTCTGGTGCTTATCTTCCCCCTCAAACCATCAATGATGGAATCATTACCATTGCCATTATTGAAGGGAAACTAACTGATATTAGGGTGACAGTCGAAGGTAAATTAAATCCTAATTATATCCGTAGTCGCATTGCCATTGCATCTCAACCCCCTTTAAATGTCAAGCACTTATTAGAATCTCTACAACTATTACAATTAGATCCCCTTATTGAGAGCATTTCCACAGAATTATCAGCAGGCTTTGAACCAGGCAGCAGTATCCTTACTGTCAACGCAGTAAGCGCTAATTCTTTCCATTTTCAGGTTTTATTAGATAATGGCCGTAACCCTCAAGTAGGCAGTTTTCGGCGAGGGGTAGAAATACGAGAGGATAATTTATTGGGGATAGGAGACAGTATCAGAGGAAGTTATCGCAATACTGATGGAAGTGATGATATTAATGTGGCTTATAGAATCCCTGTGACGGCACGTAATGGAACAGTTGAAGTAGATGTTCGCAATTTAACAGGTAAAATTGTTGAAGAACCCTTTGATGTTTTAGATTTAGCCTCCGATTATCAAAAATATGCCCTAAGATTACGTCATCCCGTAATTAGAAAACCGAATCAAGAATTAGCATTAGGACTCGGATTTGATTATCAACACAGTTTTAGCCGTACACCCTTTTTTCCCATTACCTCCTCTGGTTCAGATGAAAGTGGACGGACTAGGGCAACATTTATCAGATTTAATCAAGAATGGTTACAAAGAGCAGAAAATCAAGTCTTAGCAGCCCGTTCCGAGTTTAACTTTGGCCTAGATGCTTTAGGGACAACCACCCCCTTTGATGTTCGGATTAACCCTGATGCACCCAACCCTAACGCTTTCTTTTGGCGAGGCCAAAGCCAATGGGTACGACTATTAGCGCCAGAAACCCTGTTTGTGCTACAGGGAGACGTGCAGTTAGCTGACAGTCCTATTGTTCCCTTAGAACAGTTTGCCATTGGGGGATTAGGCAGTGTAATTGGTTATCGGCAAAATGCGTTATTAACAGATAATGGCTTATTTTTAGGGGCAGAATTGCGTTATCCCCTCTACTATGATGAGATAAATGATACCGTATTCCATTTTGTTCCTTTTGTGCAATTTGGTCATGGTTGGAATAACGGCGATTTTAACCCTTCAATTGATACCTTGGCTTCAGTTGGGGTAGCTTTTCAATGGCGCTATCAAGACTTATTCAATGCTCGTTTAGATGTGGGAATTCCTTTGGGAAGAGTCCCCTTTGAGGGGAATACATGGCAGGATAAGGGCATTATGTTCACTATTATTATGGGACCTTAGATGATAGTAAATTTTAATTTTTTAAGGTATAATAATGTTATATATAGCAATCAGGAATGATATGTGAGAAGCAAAACAGGCTAGGACATAATGGTATTAGTACATAATGGTATTATGTCCCTACAAATACACCCTCGTAGGGATTTAACAGTGTTAAATCCTGCAACTGGGTTACAAAACTTGGTAAATAATGAAAATTTGTGTACTATTCGATTAGTTTGGCTTTACAGTCACGAACAATTTTCTAAACGTCCAACCGATAAAGATTTAAAAAATGTTATTCAGGGTATTTTAGGTGATTAATACTAACTAACTTTACCCAATACTGTTCGGTTAAGATTAATTTCGGTTGTCATAGCGAAGATTTTTCTCCCCCCACTCCCCTCTCTCCCCCCTCTCTCCCATACCCAGATTTTTGTGATCCGAACAGTATTGAGTCCAAACCCACTTCCCACTAATCGCTACTACATCCACCGCATCCACTACTCCCACTACTACACCCTCCACAATTACTACTGCTACAACTACTATCGCTGCTGCAACTACTACTATTATCTTATGAGGAAACGTTTTATCTTTTAGCCAGTAAAAATAACGCAGCTAGGTTGAATACTGCGATCGAGGAATTGAGAGCAGGTAGAGGACAAGAAAAAACATTACTTGAAGAGGAAGAGTGAAAATAGTCTTTGCTGAAATTGAAAATAACTCAATCCTTAGCGAAAAATCTCACCCAAAACTACCAAATCTCAGTTAAATCCAAAATAAACCCAGGCAAAATATATTATCCTGATAGGGTTTGAGGATTATTTAAACTCTTTATATCTTGTCCCCATCGATAGATTTCTTGAGTAATATATACAGATATTAAACAGAATGAAAAATGTGTTATCCCAAATCCTGTTTATATACCATAGCTATAAATATCGTGAATAGGGAATTAGGGGCTAAAGCCCAACAACGTCATACTTCTATAACCTCTAAATCTTCTTGAAAAAGTAACCAATTAAATAGAGTGAACCACAAAGAACTGTTAAAGAATTACTTTCTTGAGTAAACTGATAATCAAAAGCTTGAAATAGATCCTTGAAAGGTTTAACTTCCTTTAATTCAGGACAAATTTCTTGGGCTAAACTAGCCAATTCTTCGGGATTAGCCGTGCTATGCTCAGGGACGGGAACAAGATATAAATTATCCCCTTTTCTTAATAAAGTTTGCAAAATTTCTCTATGTTCTTTAGTCGATAACATTCCCATTACCCAAGTAATCGGTTGGTTAAGTTGATGAGCATATTGAGCTAAACCTTGAGCAGCCGCAGGATTATGCGCTCCATCGATTAATATTCTCTTATTGTTATAATTAAACCATTGCAAGCGCCCTAACCACTGAGTTTTTGCTATTCCCTGTTTAAGCGCTTGATCGGAAATTTGCCATCCCTTTTGTTGTAAACATTGTAAAGTAGCGATCGCAAGTGCTGAATTCATTAACTGGATATCTCCTAATAAGGGTAAGGTATAATCTATATCTTGATAAATTGCTTTATTTTCTGTCAATCTTTTAGCAGGTTTAACCCATACCGTCGGACAATTTAAAGCGCTTGTTTTCTCTTGAAAGACTAATTCCGCTTCAGTCGGAAGTTGTCCAATCATAGCAG
>JBFRWQ010000069.1:0-5173 GCA_051439665.1 Microcystaceae cyanobacterium
GAACAAGAGATTTTATTGATAAAACCGGGGAATATGCCATACATATTGCCTTAACTTACCAAAGTCGTCCGGTTCTCTCTGTTGTTGTCTTACCTGAACTAGAAAAACTCTACTATGCAATCAAAGGTGAAGGAACATATTTAGAAACACCCGACGGAAAAATAACCCAGATTAACGTTTCAGATCGTAATCGTCCCGAAGAATTATCCTTAGTTGTCAGTCGAACTCACCGTGATCAGCGCTTTCAAGACTTAATTGATCGTCTCCCGATTAAAGGTAAAAATTATGTTGGTAGCGTTGGCTGTAAAATTGCTCATATCCTCGCCCAAGAATCCGATATTTATATCTCCTTATCAGGTAAATCTGCCCCGAAAGATTGGGATTTTGCTGCCCCTGAATTGATCTTAACTGAAGCTGGTGGCAATTTTACCCTGTTTAATGGGGATGAGGTTATGTACAATCAGGGAGATGTGAAAAAATGGGGGGGCTACATGGCAAGTAATGGCAAATGTCATGATTTACTATGTGAAAAAGCAACCGCTATCCTTGCAGAATTAGATCAATTCAGTTAAGATTCAATTGCGCAACTAGCATTTATTAGTCTTAATTTTTTTAGTTAAATTGGTCAAGCAAATGCAGAATAAATCATCTAAAAATCCCTACTTTCTAGGAATTGGCGCACAAAAAGCAGGAACGACTTGGCTGTACAAAAAGCTAGTTAAACATCCTCAAATTTGGATGACACCGGCCAAAGAAATTCATTTTTTTGACCGCGTACCTAGCTGTTCTCCATCTCCATTCACTCGACTATTTGATCCGAGAAAAGCACCCAGTAAGGTGCATTTTTCAGAAATTAAATCTGCCGTCAGGCATGGTAACCTTGAGAAGATTTCTTGGTATTGTAAGTTTTTATTTGGCTATTATGATGAAAATTGGTACGTAGATCTTTTTTCTACAGCTAAATTCCATCAAATAGCAGGAGAAATTACACCAGCCTATTCCACGTTAGAGAAAGAAGATGTAGCTCGTATCTCAGCAATTAATCCTGATGTAAAACTTATCTTTATGTTGCGTAATCCTATTGATAGGACTTGGTCTCAGGTTAGATTCAGAAATAGGAAACTTTCTCAAAAACTAATCTCAGCTAACGAGATAATCTCGTACATAAAGGGAAAAAGTGTGACTCTGCGGAGTGATTATGAACGAACATTGGATAATTACCTAGCTTACTTTGATTCTTCTCAGATATTGGTGGGTTTTTATGATGCAATCATCGATAATCAGTCTGCACTTTTATCTAGTATTACAGATTTTTTGGGGATTAGTCCATTGGAGGAAAGGGTACTGAACAAAAATATTTATCCTAACGTCTCACCATCACAATCCATACCAAAGGAAGTGAAAGATTA
Source organism: Microcystaceae cyanobacterium (assembly GCA_051439665.1). GTDB lineage: Bacteria > Cyanobacteriota > Cyanobacteriia > Cyanobacteriales > Microcystaceae > JBGTGT01. Next base: position 1,410 of record JBFRWQ010000069.1, read on the forward strand.
TCTAGTGGAAACCTACACACCTTCTATTGAAAGGCTGGCTAAGTATCTAGGGAGTTATGCAGCGAAATGGTACGCTGAGTTGGAAAATGATGGTAATCAACTTTCATCAACTTCTCTAGACACTGCACTTACGCCAGTTGTTAATTTGTAATTTAGTTTTTAATTCACCTATTAGTATTAATTTAGTCTTAATTTTTTTAGTTAAATGGAACAAGCAAATGCAGAATCAATCATCTAAAAATCCCTACTTTATAGGAATTGGTGCACAAAAAGCAGGGACAAGTTGGCTGTACAAAAAGCTAATTAGACATCCTCAAATTTGGATAGCACCGGCCAAAGAAATTCATTTTTTTGACCGCGTACCTAGCTGTTCTCCATCTCCATTCACTCGACTATTTGATCCAAGAAAAGCACCCAGTAAGGTGCATCTTTCAGAAATTAAATCTGCCGTCAGGCATGGTAACATTGAGAAGATTTCTTGGTATTGTAAGTTTTTATTTGGCTATTATGATGAAAATTGGTATGTGGATCTTTTTTCCACAGCTAAATCTCATCAAATAGCAGGAGAAATTACACCAGCCTATTCCAAGTTAGGGAAAGAAGATATAGCTCGTATCTCAGCAATCAACTCTGATGTAAAGCTTATTTTTCTGCTGCGTAATCCTATTGATAGGACTTGGTCTCAGTTGCGATTCCATAATAAGAGATCTTCTAGAAAACTAACCTCCACCAATGAGATAATACCTTTCTTACAGACAAAAGAGGTGACTCTACGGAGTGATTATGAACGAACATTGGATAATTATCTAGCTTACTTTGATTCTTCCCAGATATTGGTGGGTTTTTATGATGCAATCATCGATAATCAGTCTGGACTTTTAACTGGTATCACAGATTTTTTGGGAGTTAGTCCATTTGAGGAAAGCTTGTTGAACAAAGAGATTTATGTTAACGTTTCACCATCACAATCCATACCGAAGGAAGTGAAAGATTATCTTGTGGAAACCTACACACCTTCTATTGAAAGACTGGCTAAGTATCTAGGGAGTTATGCAGCGAAATGGTACGCTGAGTTGAAAAATGATGGTAATCAATCTTCATCAACTTCTATAGACACTGCACTTACGCCAGTTGTTAATTTGTAATTTAGTTGTTAATTCACCTATTAGTCTTAATATTGTCAGTTAAATTGAACAAGCAAATGCAGAAGAAATCATCTAAAAATCCCTACTTTATAGGAATTGGCGCACAAAAAGCAGGGACAAGTTGGCTATACAAAAAGCTAATTAGACATCCTCAAATTTGGATAACACCAGTCAAAGAAATTCATTTTTTTGATCGTGGGCCTAGCTGTTCTCCATCTCCGTTCACCCGACTATTTGAGCCGAGAAAAGCACTCAATAAGGTGTATCCTGCAGAAATTATTTCTGCTGCAAAACATGGCGATATTGAGAAAATTTCTTGGTATTGTAAGTTTCTATTTGGCTATTATGATGTAAATTGGTATGTGGATCTTTTTTCTACCGCTAAATCTCATCAAATAGCAGGAGAAATTACACCAGAGTATTCCATCTTAGATAGAGAAGATATAGCTCGTATCTCAGCAATTAATCCTGATGCAAAACTTATCTTTCTGTTGCGTAATCCTATTGATAGGACTTGGTCTCAGTTGCGATTCAAGAATAGGAAACTTTCTCAAAAACTCATCTCAGCTAACGAGATAATATCGTTCATAAAGGAAAAAAGGGTGACCCTGCGGAATGATTATGAACGAACATTGGATAATTATCTAGCTTACTTTGATTCTTCCCAGATATTGGTGGGTTTTTATGATGCCATCATCGATAATCAGTCTGGACTTTTAACTGGTATTACAGATTTTTTGGGAGTTAGTCCATTTGAGGAACGCTTGTTGAACAAAGAGATTTATGTTAACGTTTCACCATCACAATCCATACCGAAGGAAGTGAAAGATTATCTTGTGGAAACCTACACCCCTTCTATTGAAAGAATGGCTAAGTATCTAGGGAGTTATGCAGCGAAATGGTATGCTGAGTTGGGAAGTGATCGCAATCAAATTTCATCAACTTCTCTAGACACTGCACTTACGCCAGTTATTCATTTGTGATGTAAGCTCTAACTCACCGTAGGGGTGATATTTATACCTACAAAGGTAGCTTCCCTACACCAGCGAACTTCTTTGAGAGATAACAATTTTCGGTAACTATAAAGTATGCAAGTTTTAGTTGTTGGTAATGGAGGACGGGAACACGCCCTCGCTTGGAAATTACTTCAGTCTCCTACCGTAGAGTCTTGTATCTGTACCCCTGGCAATGGGGGAACAGCTTTACTAGAAGGTTGTCAAAATATCCCTGTTGCGGTGGATGACTTTGAGGGGATTTTAAAAGCGGTTCAAGACAATGGAGTCGATTTTGTGGTCGTAGGTCCAGAAAATCCCTTATCTTTGGGCATCACTGACTATTTAGCCCAACATAATATCAAGGTCTTTGGTCCAACCCAAGCAGGGGCGCAAATCGAAGCGAGTAAAGCCTGGGCGAAAACCTTAATGGAAGAAGCTGATGTCCCAACGGCTAAAGCCAAAACTTTTACTAATACAACAGATGCTAAAGCTTATATTAGCCAACAAGGTGCGCCCATTGTCGTTAAAGCTGACCAATTAGCTGCGGGAAAAGGGGTGATTGTGGCGACAACCATAGAAGATGCTTATCAAGCTGTTGATAGCTTAATGGGGGAAGGATTTGATACCCTGGTCATTGAAGAATTTTTAGAAGGGGAAGAGGTTTCTGTTTTAGCGCTAACCGATGGGTTAACCTTTCGTTCCCTACTACCCGCCCAAGATCATAAACGGATTGGAGAAGGAGATACTGGATTAAATACAGGGGGAATGGGCGCTTATGCCCCTGCACCTGTGGCTACGGCTGATATTTTACGCCAAACGGATGAAAAGGTACTGAAACCGATTTTAAATGCCCTACAAGAACGGGGAATTGATTATCGAGGGGTACTCTATGCAGGATTAATGATTTCGCCAACAGGACAGGTAAATGTCCTGGAATTTAATTGTCGCTTTGGTGATCCTGAAATTCAAGCGATTTTACCTCTCTTGGAAACTCCCTTAGATCAATTATTACTGGCTTGTAGCGAACAAAAATTAGGAGACTTTCCCCCTATTCAGTGGAAACAAGAGACTTGTATCTGTGTTGTTGCTGCTTCTCAAGGCTATCCTCAAGCTTATGAGAAAGGGAAAGTTATTACAGGGTTAACAGCATCCAATGGGGTAGTATTCCACGCAGGGACTAAGTTAAATGCACAAGGAGAGGTGATCACCGATGGGGGACGGGTATTAGGCATAACAGCGATCGCACCTACCTTTGCTGAAGCCCAAGACAAAGTTTATCAAGATGTTGACTCAATTAACTTTGAGGGTAAAACCTATCGTCGGGATATTGGCCATCGTGTTCTTTAGAAAATTAAAGTCAGTTTAAGAATAGGTTATCAATATTATTACCTAGCCTGTCTCAACTGACAAAACGTTGGATAAATGCTAATTGTCAACAAATCCTAACGATGGTGGAAATTATGGGTTCTGATCGCTTGGTTAATTTCTGGTAAAATTAAGTATTTATGGCAAAAATAAAGCAAATTATGGGATAAATTTCTGTTTGATGGTCGAAAAAATTAAGGAAAAAAGTGGGTGAATCAAGGACAGAATCACAAGCAGGATGGTAGGCAAGACCGAAAGT